>JAEZSM010000078.1 GCA_023421875.1 Spirochaetota bacterium
GTCAGGGGCAGAAGGGTGATGATGAAGGGCATGCGCCGCCCTATCCCCGTCCTAGTCCTGTCAGAAATGACGCTGGATAATGGGATGAGAAAGAGGGCGAAGATGTTGTCCAGGGTCATTATCAGGCCCACCACGGTCATGGAAGACACGTAGCGTCCCAGGAAGATGGGCACGTAGGTGTCGTAGAGGGGATCCATGAGACCCATGGTGAAAAAGCCGAACCCGATCAGAAAGGTGAGTCCCAGGTAGGGCTTGAAGCCCTTTTTGTCGTTCTTCATCGGTTGCTCCTTGAGGGGTGCTCAATGCATACGGCGCCGTGGCGCCTTGTTTTTATCCAGTAGAGGGAGTGGGCTCCAAAGTGTCTTTCCACGAGGTTCCGGTACGCTTCCTTCCGGTTCGATGGGACATAAGCCTGTATAGTCCCGGCAAAGCCTCCCCCGTGTACCCTGCAGGCTCCTTCGCCGCCCAAGAAGTCCTCCGTGAGGGCCAGGGCGCAGGCCAGGGTCTGGGTCTGGCCTGCGCCCTGGCCCCTCGCCGCGCCGCCCTCCATCGCCGCTGGGAGGGATCTCGGTTCGGGATAGATGTTCTGGAGGTATTTGTAGCTCGAATCGCCTGAAGCTTGAACGATGGCAAGGTAGGTTCCCATATCCTTTGCCTGGATAGCCTTTGCCATGGCCAGGGGCCGCAGGGTTTCGCCGGCGAAGTGCCAGGCTCTCAGAAAGGCTCTGTCACCGCAGGCGCATCGTATCTCGGTGGCCCTGGAAAGAAGCTCCGCCTTTGTGGTACCACAGAGGCGATCCTTGCCCAAAAAGGCCGCTACGGTCCCCATCTCTCTGGGAATGGACGCATAGTTTTCGTTCAGGCTGGCATGGCTTTCGCCAGTGCCGAGTATGGCCAGGCTGAATCCGAACTCGCCGGGATCAAAGCCCATGAGTTTTATCGAAGCCTGTCCAGGATCGGCAAAATCGATGAGAACCAGACTGCCCAAGGCGCAGGCAGTCTGGTCCATGAGGCCGCTGGGCTTTCCAAAGTGCCGGTTTTCAGCATTTTGGCCAATCGCCGCCAGTCGGGCCGGCGATATCTCGATGCCCGCAAATATCGCAAAGATGCTACCGATGAGTACTTCGAAGGTCGCCGAACTGGACAGGCCCGAGCCGGGCGGCACCCGGGAGTCGATGTAGGCGTCGAAGCCGCGCAAGGCCAGGCTCCTCTCGCCCTCATCTGCACCGCCCAAAATTCCCTCTCGCGCGGTCGAAGCCTTGCCGGCCGACTGACTGAGACCCTCGGCCATTCCCCGAACCAGAGCCTGGGAGCTGGCTTTTTCTTCGGGCCGGGGGTAAAGCTCGCCGATATCCAGTTCGAAGCCGCCGAAACCTTCGGAGTAGATTCTTACAATGCAATCGACCCTGGGCAGGGCAGCGGCTACCAGATCCAGGTTTACCGCCCCAGCCAGGACCATTCCGCCGTTATGGTCGGTGTGGTTGCCGCAGAGCTCGGTCCGCCCCGGTACGGAAAAAAAGAAAGGGGTTTGGAGCTTTCTTTCAGGGAAGCGGGTAAAAAAGCCCGCTTCGATCCGCGCCCAGCGCTTTGCCTGGGCTTCAAGCTCATCGGCTTCGTAGAGCTCGCTTAGGTCATCGAGCATGGGAATTGATTTGGGGATCAGCGTCTCCGCAGCTCCCTGCCCGGATGCCTGGGCAGTCGGCTGAACGCCCTTTGCGTTCAAGATCTCTGGTCCTTTTCGGTTAACGCATCGAGACTGGCAGCAGCAGGGGTTCGTTCGGTCAGAAGCTTTTCCCGGGCTGCTTCGGCCGCCATCTCACGGTAGTTCAGGGCTGTTTTTCGAATTTTTTCGATCTCCTCATCCTTGACAGCCCTTACTATTCTGGCCGGATTCCCAAGTATCAGGCTTCTGGGCGGGATTTTCTTGCCCTCAGTCACCAGGGCACCCGCACCGACAATAGACTCCTCGCCGATCTCTGCTCCATTGAGGAGAATCGCCCCCATCCCAATAAGACAGCGGTCGGCCACCCTGCAGCCGTGGACAATGGCTCCGTGGCCTACGGTTACGTCTTCTCCGACAATGCAGGGTAGCTCGTGGGCAACATGGAGCACAGCCCCGTCCTGCACGTTGGAACCCCTGCCCACAAACACCGGGGCCAGATCACCCCTCAGTGTGGCGTTGTGCCAGATCGAAGCCTTGTCGCCGAGACGCACATCGCCGGTTATGGATGCGCTGGGTGCTATATAGGCAATGGCTTCCAGGACCTCAGGTTTTTTTTCGTCCTTCATGATGCCATAGAATCCCCCGACCGGGCCTGGCCAGTCAAGCTGGACTGCAGGCATAAAAAAAGGCGGCCCGAAGACCACCTTTCCCAGCCAAACCAGCACAAGCCGGTTTAGCGTTATTTAAAACGTCGAAAAAATCTTACTTGGCCGCTTTTAGCGCTTCCAGGCTCAATCCCACAGCGTTGGCGTAGATCGAGACGCCGGACACGGCGTCGGTCTTGCCGTCTTTCTTCACCGCGATTTTGGCAGGGTCGCCGGCGGCGACAATCGCTGCGGAGAGGCGGGCGGACTGGACGTGCCACTCGCCGTTCTTGGCACCCATCTTGTATTTTCCGGTTGTGCTTTCCACGATCTTGGACTTGCTGCCAGCCTTGTTGGATACCCCGTTCCACACCAGGTCGACCACCGAGCCGTTTACCACGGTCACGAGAACAGTTTCCTTCCAGCCGGACCTGTCGAATTCGGGCTGTTCGTAGAAATACCAGCCGTCGGTGTAAGGACCTTTGGCAACAGACTGGCCAGCAAGGGCCTTGCGTACAAGGTCATAGAACACGGATACCGCCATGGTGGCTCCGGAGATGGCATCGGTCTTGCCATCCTTGCCGTACTTGGAAAAATTGACATCCTGGGTAGAGACTAAATAGGCTGCCGTGGTCTTAGCCTGGGCATCCCACTCGGTCTTGATTTTTGAAGCCTTGATCATGCCATAGCGGCCGGCCGCGGCTTGGGACATTTTGTCCCTGGCATAGGCTGCGTTGGATACTCCGTTCCAGGTAGCCTCGACGATCTTGCCACCCGAAACCTTCACCACCGCCTGGTTTTTCCATCCGTCGGAAGCGAATTTATCTTCCTGGGCAAAATAGTAGCCGTCCTTGACCGAGGCGAGGGAAACCTGCGCCTGCAGGGAGAAGGCTACCAGTACGAGAAAAGCGAAACTCAGAATCTTCTTCAAGAAAGTCCTCCAAAATAAGGTTACGATCGTGACGAAAACTACCATAATATGACCGGTTTTGACAAGAGAGCTATATAGAGTAATTTATATTTAATTTAAAAATTGCCAAAAATCGCTGTCGCCCTGGCCTTTGTGCGTTGTGCGAAAGCGCACAAAGCTCCTTATTTGACAGGTAGCCTGACTCCCCTTAGGATTGGTATACTTCGCTATGTCACTAAACCCCAAGGAGTATCAGATGAACCAGTTGGCCGTAGAGCTGAACGACATCCTGGCCGGCTCGGCCGCGAGCCGTCTTTTATCGGACATGGGGAGGCGGATGTATTTCCCCAAGGGCATACTCACCCAGAGCGCCGAAGCCGGACAGAAGGCGCACCGCTTCAACGCCACTATTGGCATGGCCTATGAGAACGGGGAGCCCATGATGCTGGACGCCTTACGGGAAGCCCTGCCTGGCCTGAACAGAACCGAGGCCGTGGCCTATGCTCCCACTGGGGGCGTGGCAGCCCTGCGCAAGGAATGGAAGGCGTCGTTGTTCAAGAAGAATCCCTCCCTCGAGGGCAAATCCTTCTCCCTTCCCGTCGTAGCCCCTGGCCTCACCGCGGCGGTTTCATATCTTTGCGACATGTTCTTAAATCCGGGGGATGCTGTGATCATGCCCGACCTGTTCTGGCCAAATTACAAGCTCATCATTGAAGAGCGGAAGTCAGGCAAGGGCTACACCTTTCCGACTTTCTCCGGCGAGGGCTACAACATCGAAGGCCTGGACGCCGCCCTCAGAAAGGCTGTTGCCGAAAAGGGCAAGGCGGCGATCATTCTCAACTTCCCCAACAATCCCACCGGCTACTCCCTTACCCTCAAGGAGGCCGATGCGATAGTGAAGCTCCTGGTTTCTCTGGCCGAGGAGGGCGCCGACCTCTTGGTCATAGCCGATGACGCCTATTTCGGCCTCCAGTACGAGGAAGGGTTGTTAAGCGAATCAATTTTCGCCCGCCTAGTGGATGCCCACGAGAGAATCCTGGCGGTAAAGGCCGACGGCCCGACCAAGGAAGACTATGTCTGGGGTTTTAGAGTGGGATTTGTCAGCTTTGGCGGCAAGGGCCTCACCGAGCCAATGCAGGAAGCCCTGGTTAAAAAGATGATGGGAGTGATACGCTCCTCGGTATCCAGTTCCAGCGGACTTGCCCAGCAATTGCTCTTGAAGGCGCTTCTGTATCCGGGCTACGAAGCCCAGAAGGCCAGGTACAGAAAAATCCTGGAAGGCCGCTACAAGGCCATGAAGGCATATCTCGCCGGCAACAAGCTCCCCGCATCGCTTAAGGCTCTTCCGTTCAATTCGGGTTACTTCATGAGCTTCGAGTGCAAGGGCTTCTCCGCCGAAGCCCTGAGGCAAGTATTGCTTGACGAGCTCGGGATCGGCACTATTTCGATGCAGGACAAATATTTGAGAATAGCTTTCTCCAGCGTCGAGGAGGCCCAGATGGCCGAACTTTTAGACGCCGTGGTTGCAAAAACCCTGGAGCTTTCCCGCTAATTGTCTTTGATCCTCAACGAAGGACTATCTCGGCCAGCAGCAGCCTGTGATCCGAGGTCGGGATAGTCCCCGGCCCCTCGACCGCTTCGATGACATGTATGGAATCCTTGCTTATCCCGGCCTTCAGGCTGGGGCTGACGAGGATATGGTCCAGGACGCTTCTATACCGCGAATCTACAAAACTTGGAACCGCTGGAAGAAAGTGATAATTGAGGGCGAGAAAGTCATTGTCCGGGTCTTGGTCGCCCAGACTGCTAAGAGTAGCGAGGGTGGAGTCAGAGCCCTCGAGGTCGCTGGCATTCGCAGTGTTGAAATCGCCGGCTACGATGATCCGGTCAGAATCCAGGGAGCCGGAATGCCGTTCCGCCAGGACTTTCACCAGTGCTGAGGCCTGGGCTCTCCTGGCAGCTTCCGATTTTGCGTCTCCCATAGCCTTGAAATGGAATCCGTAGAGGTGTAGTGGAGTTTGCGCGGCCCCGATCCTGGCGTAGATGCCCGGCCGCGGCCAGGGATCGGCCTCCGTCGGCTCGAGAAGCCGCTCTTCCGCCTCGATTTTATACCGCGAAAATATCGCCAGATCATCCTCTCCCTTGGCGTTGACCACCGCCGTGTAGGGCATCGACCAGCCTTGCTTGGCCAGGGCCACCGAGAGAAGGGCGATATCCCCTCCCTTGCTCTCGTCGGACTGGATTTCCTGGAAGAGCATCACGTCGGCCTCGGCCTTTCGCACGGCGGCGGCCACATAGTCGTGGAGGGCGATTCGTTCCCCTGCAGCCTCGTCCCAAGCCGCGCAGTCCCGCACGTTCCAGGAGCCTATCCTGAGTGTAACACCCGCGCTGGCCTCATTTACTGCCGCAACGGGTGCCGTGGTCGACTCCTCTATAGCAGGTTTCAAAGGCGATTCGAGCGTCTGCCCTTGGTCTGTATGGATGAGCACAGTCCCGCTGTGGCCGAAAAGGGGGAGGATAGCCAGGGCAAGGATCACCGCCACGCCTAGCAGGATCAGGCTCGTGGCGGCGGCGGAACGGAATTTCACTTCAGTATGTGGGAGCTGAGGGGCGGAAATCCGTTAAAGTATATGGAGGAATAGCTCTGGGTATAGGCTCCGGTGGTCAGTATGTACACCCTATCGCCTATCCGGGCGGTTTCAGGCATTGTATAGGGCGCCTTTTCGTACAGGATGTCCATAGAATCGCAGGTAGGGCCAGCCAGGATTATATCCACCGCCGTTCCCTCTCCTTCGAAATAAATGGGGTATTTTATCGCTTCGTCCAGAGTTTCTATGAGGCCGCCGAACTTGCCCACATCCAGGAAAACCCAGGGATAGCGCTCGTGGACCGATTTTTTCGCTATGTTGATTATCTCCGATACGATTACTCCGGAATCGCCCGCCATGGAGCGGCCGGGTTCGATGATGATCTCCTCAGGCCAATCGTTTTTAAAGGAGTTGTCCATGAAACGCTTGATGTCCTCGGCATACTGGGCGAGGCTGTCGGTGGGTTCGGTGTAGTTGGCCGGAAAACCGCCCCCCATATTGATCATCTTCAGCTCGACCTTGAGGTCTTCCCTGGCCCAGGTAAAGAGCTGTGCCACCGTAGTCAGGGCTGATGACCATTGTCCGACATCGCGCTGCTGGCTGCCTGGGTGAAAGGAGATGCCGTAGGGTACAAGGCCGAAGCGAACCGCGGTTTTTATGAGCTGGCGGGCCAGGTCAGGGTGGGAGCCAAATTTCTTGGACAAGGGCCAGTCGGCGCCCAGGCCCTCGGTGAGCAGTCTGAAGAAAACCTTGGAACCCGGTGCTGCCCTGGAAATCTTGTCCAGGTCGGTTATGGAGTCGGTGACGTAGAGCCGCACGCCTTTTTCGTAAAAATAGGCTATGTCTTTTTCTTTTTTTATCGTGTTGCCAAAGCTCATGCGCTCGGGCTCGACGCCTAGCTTGAGCAGCTGGTCCAGTTCGTAGCGGGTGGCCACGTCGAAGGAGGAACCCAAATCTCTTAAAAGCGCTACAACTGCGTCGTCGGGGTTGGCTTTTACCGCGTAATATACCTTGGCGAAGGGTAGATAGGTGCGTAGGTCCTGGTAATTTTTCCGGATTACATCCAGGTCGATGATTAGGCAGGGGGTTTCCTTGTCCTTGGCAAAGGCCTTGATGCGTTCGAATCGCTCGCGGGGCATGAAGTTCTCGAGCGGAAAGCGGTACTGGTCTTTCATTGCCGTACCCCTTCAAGCTGTGTGATTAACCCGGCCTGAGGCTCCTGGCTCGGGGGCGATCCGTCGCTCTGCGCAGGCGGCGACGCTTCCAAGACTTACAATACTTGCGTACTTGTCCAAAGGTCAAGCGTGTAGTATAGACAGTGTATGATCGGGTTTTACATCAAGAAGGCCTTCTGGGACGGCTGGGATAATGTCCTCACCCTTGCGCTGTTCAACCTCGGTCATATCCTTATCGGAGGCCTGGCATTTTTTCTGCCCTCCATCCTCGGGGCTGAGTCTGTTGTTCTCATGCTGTGTTTCGGCCTAGGAATACTCGGACTTTCGGTATGGCAGGCTGTCATTGCCTTCGCAATGCGAACGGTGGCCGATTTCGGCACTCCTGGCTTCAAGGAAAGCATTTCTGCCATCGACAAGGCATGGAAGCCTGGCGTGGCGCTGGGGGCAACGCTGGTCCTCATCCTTTTCTCGGTTGTAATCGGTGTACCCTTCTATCTCTCCAGGGGAGGATTCCTGGGGGTTATTCTGGCCAGCCTCCTGTTCTGGACCTGCCTGATTGTCCTTCTGGCCAGTCAATTCTTTTTGCCCCTGGCGGCCCGGAGGGAAGGGCGCTTGCTAAAACATGCCAAGCATGCCCTCATATTGGTGGCCGACAATCCCGGATTCAGCCTTTTTCTCCTGCTGCACCGCATGGCTACGATGCTGCTCTCGGTGCTGATGGCCTTTCTTTTGCCGGGCTTGGCTGGCGCAGCCCTTGGGGGGGCGGATGCGGTAAAATTGAGGCTGAAAAAATATGAATACCTGGAACAGAACCCTGGGGCGGACAGAAGAAAAATTCCCTGGGATTCTTTGCTGGAAGAAGACAGAGAGCTGCTGGGCAAGCGGACACTGAAAAATATGATATTCCCATGGAAGGATTGAGAATGAAAAAGAATGACGGAAACGCTCAAAAAGAAAATCCCGCGGAGCCTGGTGCCGACAAGGCGGCACAGGCACTTGCGGGAGTGCTTTTCATACAGATAAACCCCGAAAGACTAAAAGACCTGGGCATCGAAGGCTGGGAGGCGGCCTCTTCGCTCCCTGTACAGACGCCGGGTCAGCTCCAGCGTTTCGATCCGGCCATGATCAGCCCCGAGAGCATTGTTGCCGGTATCCTGAGGGTATTGGCCTGGCAACCTAGGCATCCTCTGGCCGCTCAGTACAGAAAGCTCGCCAGGGCTCTCAAGCCCGAGCTTCTGGCCCAGCTTTCCGACGCCGGGGTGGCCAAAGCGCACGCCAAGGACTGGGATGTGGCGGAAGAGATTTTTCTTGCGCTGGCCGGGCTTTACCCCGAATCGCCCTTACCCTTGCTCGACCTGGCGCTTATGAGGGAGGAGCGGGCTAAACTGCTCAGGGAGGAGGAGCGGGAAGCTTTGGCTGAGGAGGAGGAAGATAAGGCCTACCAGAGCTACACCAGCCTTCTGGAGATGGAGCCACCCTTTCCTCCGGCCTATTACCATGCCGCACTTTTCTTTATCAAGAAGCGCAACTTCGACAGGGCTGTCTCTCTGCTCACCAGCTATATTGGGCTTGAGGATGACAGGGAAAAGGTGGAAACGGCAAAATCGATCCTGGCCAAGCTCCAGGATCTGGGTCTTTTGGACAGGACGTTCAAGGAAGCCTACGACTTCATCCAGCTAGGCCAGGAAGAAAAGGGTCTGGAAAAGGCTAGGGAGTTTATTGCCGTTCATCCTGATGTGTGGAACGGCTGGTTTTTAGCGGGCTGGGCCCTGCGCCGACTTGGTCGCTGGAACCAGGGGGCCGAGGCCTTCAAGAAGGCAATCGAACTCAATTCGGGCGACACGGATAGCTTTAACGAACTCGCACTCTGCCAGACCGAGTTGGGGGAGCTGGGCGCTGCCAAGGCAAGCCTGGAGCGAGCCCTGAGGCTCGAACCGGAAAATGTGAAGATCATTGTCAATCTGGGGGCCCTGGCCCATAGAATGGGCAAGACTGGCGAAGCTAGGGGCTTTTTCATGAGCGCTCTGGAATTCGATCCCGACGATGCCCTGGCTAAGGACTGGCTCGCGCGTATAGGAGATTGAGAGGTAAGAGGGTGAAAAGGGCTCAAGATATCAGTGACCGGGCCGAGCGCATTATCCGGCGTCTCGGTTCACTCTCCACGGTGACTGAAGTCCCGGATCCGAAGGCCTTTTTTACCCTGACAGAAGCGGCTATCAAAGCACTGGAGGCTGAGTCCGGAGTGATTCGCCCTCGAGCAGCGGGCGGAGGGCCTGGAGGACTGATCCAGATCGACAGTCCCTGGATTCTGATCGTGCCGGACCTCCACGCCAGGGCCTGGCTGCTTTTAGCACTACTCGGCTCGCGATTGCCGCAGTTTCCCGAGTCTTCAGTGTTGGAGCTGATTCTCCGGCATTCGCTGAGCCTGCTCTGCCTGGGCGACATTCCGCACAGCGAGGGAGCCGGGGCGGCAAAACGATGGTCTAAAGCAGCAACGGCAAGGCTGAAAGACCTGGGGCCGGCCGGTGTCTTCAATCCCTTCATGGAAGAGGAAATGGCTCTTTCACTGGCTGCCCTTCGCCTGGTCATGGAGCTCAGCATCCTGTTGGGGGAAGGCTTCCATTGCCTAAAGGGAAACCACGACAACCTGTCCAACAGTGCCGACAACGGCGATCTTCCCTTTTATAAATACGCCCAAGAAGGATCCATGGGGGCCGAATGGCTCGAGCTGCGCTACGGTCGGCCAGGACTCGAACTGCTCAGGCGCTATGAACTGCTGCTGCCCCTTGCCGCCCGGGGCAGGAGTTTTTGCGCCAGCCACGCGGAGCCGGCCTTTGCCGTCGACTATAATGACATTCTCGAGTACAGGCAAAACCCTGGGCTGGTCAGGGCGCTGATTTGGACTGGGAACGGGGAAGCCCTGCCCCGGGCGGTGGAACAGAGCCTCGAGGCTCTCCTGCCCTCCAATCCTTCTCAAGGATCCCTGCGATGGATTGCCGGACATAGGCCTGTAGTCGGAAGCTATGCGCTCAGGGCCTCCGGCAGACTTGTGCAGGTTCATAATCCGGGGCGGAACCAGGCCGTCTTGCTTAAGGACACTGCCGACGCGGCATATGCTGAACTTTCGATTGTCGAATTGGATGAAGATACTGGGATTTTGCGGCTCTGCGCCCTCGTTCCCCCTTGCTGAAACTTCAGCCTTCCGGGCGGCATCGAGCCCGGCTGCAAAGGCCTTTCTCGGGCTTGACCCTCCGGGGGTGCGGGACTAGAATTTTTACATATGGCTGTCAAAAAAAAGCGAAAAAAGAGCTCCAACGGAAGCCCGGGCTGTCTCATACTCCTGGTTGGTCTCATCATCCTGGCTATCGTCTTTGTCATAAAGCTGCCTGATATCAAGAGAATCCTCGAAAAGACTGAGTTTCTCGAATTAGTGCGCGAGAATAGCGCTAAACAGAAGGAAGAAGCTCCCCCCGCAACTGACGCGACAGGCTCGACACTGCCTCGGGAAGCCGACAAGAAGAGCGGGGATGGAAAAAGCGCAATCCCTCCTTCAACCGAAGATGTTTCCGGCGACGCATCGGGCGGTGAAAGGGCCGATCAGCCCTTATCTTCCGTTACAACCGTGGCACCTGCGACACGGGAGAGCAGCCTGTATTTCGTCCGAATAGGAGATGACGGTCAGATTTCTCGCCACGAGGTCAAGCGGCGCATTCCTGTCAGCGATTCACCCCTCACCGACGCAGTTAAGGCCCTCTTGGCCGGCCCCTCTGAAGGAGAGATCAGAAGCGGCCTCGTCTCGCTTATACCAAGGGGCACTACGCTCCTGGGCATAGTCATGCGGGGGAATACTGCCTTTATAGACCTCAGCGAAGCATTTATGTACAACCACTACGGTTCGGAGGGTTTTATCGCCCAGCTCAGACAGATTGTGTTCACGGCGACATCCTTTTCCTCGGTGCAGGATGTGCAGATCGTCATTGAGGGTCAGAAAAAAGATTATCTAGGAGGCGAAGGCGTCTATATCGGCAAGCCGCTTTCCAGGGCTTCGCTGTGATGCCGCTTTAAGGGCTGGTTTCACGGCCGATCCGGGATTCGTTGCGGATATTCGGTTGCGATGCTATAATCATGTTGTTCCCGATACCCTTTCCAGGAGGCCGTTACGCGCACCACAGCACTGCATGATTGGCATATCGCACAGGGGGCGAAGATGGCTGCCTTCGCCGGTTATGATATGCCCATTTCCTATCCCACCGGAGCCCTGGAGGAACATGCCCTAACCCGGCGTTCCGTCGGGCTTTTCGATATCGACCACATGGGGCAGTTCGAAATCTCAGGTCCTTCAGCCGAAGCTTTTGTTTCCCGCATGGTAAGCGCCAGAATTTCTGATTTGAACGTGCCCATGTCCCGCTACTCTCTGCTTTTAAATGAAGACGGCTGTGTGCTGGATGACCTGTTCGTCTATCGACTTCCCGAATCCTGGTGGATCGTTGTCAACGCCTCTAACCGGGAATCCGACCTGGCATGGTTCAGATCCAGGGCGATCGAAGGCGTAACCATCGAGGATAAATCGGACGAAACCTATATGATCGCGGTGCAGGGACCTAGGGCCATCGAATTGCTCGATGCAGTGGCGACGCTGCCGGTTTCGGCCGCGGAACGCTTTGGTTGGTGCAAGACCGAGATCGGTGGGGTCCCGATTCTCTTCGGACGAACGGGCTATACGGGAGAGGATGGTGGCGAGCTTTTCTTCCCCGTGGAGAAGGCCCTCTTCCTATGGGAATACCTTTTAGCCAAGGGAATCGAGCTGGGAATCGAAACGAAGGCAATAGGACTCGCCGCCAGGGACAGCCTTCGCTTTGAGGCTGGAATGCCGTTGCATGGCCACGAGATCAGCGCCTCGATCAATGCCCTGGATGCAGGCTTTAAATGGGCCTGCGATTTTTCCAAGGATTTTATCGGCAAGGCTGCCCTGGAGGCTGTCGCAGCCCGGGGTCCTGACCGTAAGCTTGTAGGCCTGGATGTCTCAGGCGGCGTGCCCAGAGAAGGCTACGAGGTTGCCGATGCCCAGGGCAGGGTAGTGGGCCGCTGTGTTGCGGGGATGTTCTGTCCAAGCGTGAAGAAATATGCGGCCAATGCCTTTGTGGAGCCCGTTCTGGCAGTGCCAGGCACGGCGCTCAAGGTTCTTGTCCGCGGACAGCCTAAGGATGCGATGGTCGTTAAGCGGCCTCTCTATATTCCCGCCTACCGGCGGTGATCACCAATACAAGGAGATAGCCATGAGCGTCGATGCAAAGGCGAGATACGCCCAGTCCCACGAGTATGCCAGACAGGAGGCCGATCTTGTCGTGGTGGGTATTTCGGATCATGCCCAGGATGAGTTGGGCGATATCGTTTTCATTGAACTGAAGGACGCAGGAAAAAAGTTGGAAAAAGGCCAGGTTTTTGGAACGATTGAGTCGGTTAAGGCGGCCAGCGATCTCTACATGCCCTTGAGCGGCAGTATCGCCGCGGTCAACGAAGCCCTGCAGGCCGATCCCGCCCTGGTAAACCGCGAGCCCTTCTCTGGCGGCTGGATGATCAAGATCAAGCCCGACGATGCCAAGGATCTCGAGGCGCTCATGGATGCCAAGGCCTATGCTTCCATGGTGGGGGAGGAATAAACCGTGCCGTTTATTCCCAATGCGGAATCCGACCGTAAGGAAATGCTCGACGCGATCGGCAAGAAAAGCATCGAAGCGCTTTTCGCCGATGTCCCTGCCAGGAAGCGCTTTCCAAAACTCAAGCTTCCTCAATCCCTTT
>JAEZSM010000093.1 GCA_023421875.1 Spirochaetota bacterium
CCAGTGCATCTATGTCGAAGCGATACTCGGCATCGCTGCCGGCGATCCCCGGGACCTGCTGCTGCGCAAGCTGGCGCCTTACTGCGGCGCCGAAAAAGCCTTCGCCCTGCTGAAGGCCCAAGAACCCCAAATCCCCGCCGTAACATCATGATTATCAATGCCCTCTGCGACGTGCATCGCAACCTGAACCTCGAGGCAAAAAAGGGCGCGGCGGACAAATCAAAAAGCACTTCAGGCCGCAAAAACCCGACCGGAGGGCAGGCTAAAGCCCGTGCCGAAGTTCTACAAAGCCGTTTTGCAGCCACGCCGAAAAAAACGGCCATCTATCTCGAATTAGCAGCCCGTTTCGTGCTGAGCGTTTCGCAATTGCAGCGTGAAGGCAGCAAAATGATTGTCGCTGCTGCCCGGGAAGAACGGCGAAGAATTTTAAAGTTTTCCTACTCCCTCATAGCCTCGTCCACAGCCCCCGAACTGGTCCGACAGGCATTCCACAGCGCCGGGCTTTCCAGCACCGCCGGCTACCCCGACGTATGCGAGTCGGAGATGTTTATTACCGGCACCAGACTCGCGATCGCCAAGGCCCATCCGGTGGCGATAATGCGCAGCATGACAGCCTATTTAGGCCTGCAGGTCTTCGACCAGGTGGAGTCCTGGCTCCTGGAGCACTTTGGGCAGCAGGAAGAAGATGACGAAGAATTGATCATCCCCGGAGATCTTTCGGAAATTTTATCGGAGAGGCGGCTCTCTCCCGGCCAGATAGACCTGGCGGTACGCATGGCCGGACAACAGCTCATGGCCGCCAGCCTAGCAGGCTGCCCTCGCCAGACTATCGATTTTGTCAAATTCCTGGCCTATTCCAGGCTCGGTGGGGCGCTTCTTGATTGGAACATTCGGGAAGCCAGGTCCAGACTCTCCTCCGATGAGCTTTCCGACGCGCAAAGCGCCTTCATGGAGCTTTTAGGATCCCTGGACGAACCCAGTCCCGCCGAGCTCCGGCAGGAAGAATGGAGCAGCGGCGTGGATGAGAGCCTGGTTGCCGACATAAGCAGCCTTATAATGGAACTGGACGAAAAAGTTCTAAAGTCGGTGGTCGCAGGACTGGATCCTGCCCTGCTGGCTTCACTCATTCAGGCTATGGAGCCCATTGCCCACGACAGGCTTTTTTCCTGCGCCCCGTCGAGCCGGAGCAAGAAGATTCTCAATGCGCTGGAAGCCGCCCAGACCCTTTCGCTGAACGAACTCACCAGGCGAGCGCAGATCTTCGCCCAAAAAGTGCTTTCCGAATTGGCGCCCAGGAACAGGCGCGGAGCGGCAAGGTCGCTCCAGCTCTCGGCAAGCCTCAGGCAGCACCTTACATCGATATTGAGCAGGGAATAGAGCAACTTTCAAAAGTCTGTTAACTTTTGAAGGTTGCTTTGTAGTTTCTTCAATTTTTTATGCCAAAGGCATAAAAATTGAAGAACATCGCCATAGCTATTTGTGCAGCAGCTGTCTTGCCCGCTCGGTAGCCTTCATCACCGATTTAATCAGGGTAACCCGCAAGCCCCCTTCTTCCAGCTCCATTATGCCGTCGATCGTGACGCCGGCGGGCGTGGTAACCTGGTCTTTGAGCTTTGCAGGATGCTCGCCGGTGACCAGTACTGTCTTGGCTGCGCCTAATACGGTCTGGGCGGCCATCTCGATCGCCACGTCCCGGGAGAGGCCCATCTTGACTCCACCGTCCGCCAGAGCTTCGATCACAATGTAGATATAGGCAGGCCCCGAGCCGGAGAGCCCGGTTACCGCATCCATGTGCTGTTCCTCCAGGCGAAGGACCCTGCCCACCGCCCCGAAAAGCCCTGTTACGATCTCTGCCTGGCCTTCGGACACGTTCCGCCCGCAGGAGTACACGGTCATGCCCTCGCCCACCGAGATTGCCAGGTTGGGCATGGTCCGTACCACGGCTACATAGCCGGGAACCCGGGATTCGATGATATCCAGGGGGACTCCCGCCGCCGTGGAGACCAGGAGGCTGCCCCTGCGCAGATCCCCGGAGATGGTGTTGAGAATATCCACGATAGCCTTCGGTTTTACCGCGAGAATGACAATCTCGGATTCTGCCGCCACCCTGCGGTTGTCCAGGCTGCTTTCCACCCGAAACCGCTCGTGCAGGTCGGCTCTGTGCGCTTCGGTTCTCACCGAGAGAATGATATCCTCAGGCTTGTAAAGACCCTTGGCAAATGCGCCCAGAAGAAGGGCTTCGCCGATTTTTCCTGCACCGATTATTCCTAGTTTATAACTCACGAGGCTTCTCCATTTGAGGCCGCCTTAGCTTGTTCAGCGGAGCGCGGCTTCCAGAACTACCGAGGCGTCGGTATCGGAATCACGGTATTTTACGATAACCGGAGCCTGGAGGGATAGTCCGCGCTCCTGGGCCCAGGAGCCCCGGGCCGGTCTGGCTCCGGGCACCACCACTGCGCCGGGCGGCACTTCCCCCTGCCACTCTTTTTCTTGCACCAGGTCGAAAATCCTGGTGGAGGCGCTGATGATGAGCCCCGGGGCGAGCACGGCGTTCTGGCCTACGACAATTCCCTCAAAAATACCGCAGAGCCCGCCTATAAAGGCTCCGTCCTCGATTACCACCGGCCTGGCCTGGGGCGGCTCCAGCACGCCCCCCACCTGGACTCCCGCCGAGAGATGGACCCTGCTACCGATCCGTGCGCAGGAACCGACCAGAACATGGCTGTCCACCATGCTCCCCGATCCGATACTGGCTCCTACATTTATGTAGGAAGGAGGCATGATAACTACGCCGGCCGCAATATGGCTGCCTCTCCTGGCGGAGCTGCCGCCGGGCACTACTCTCACGCCGTCGGCGCCGACGAAGCGGCGGGGAGGAAAGGCAGGCCTGTCACAGGCGCCGCCCGGCCACTCCCACTCCGCGATGCCCCCGGCCTTGAAGCCGGAGAGAATCGCCCGCTTGACCCAGGATACGGCTTCCCATGTCCCGCTCTGATTTTTTCTGCTCGCACCGATCTTTCCAGCCTCGAGGGCTTCCAGAAAGGCTTCCCATTCCTTTGTATCAAAGCTTCCTTTAGCTTCGAAGATCTGTTCCAGCTCTCCACCCCGCAGCCCCAGGCTGCCGCGCTCAATGTCCATTCGCTTCTCCTTGCATTTCCGCGCTCTATCCAGGTTACCTTCTAAAAACATCGGCCGCAAAATCATCCATGGAATATACACCTCTCCGTCCCCAGATCCAGCGGGCTGCCTTCATGGCTCCCGCGGCGAAGACCCTTCTGTCCTTGGCTCGATGACTTATGGTGAGGGATTCCAGGGGAGCGTCGAGCACCAGCTCGTGCCGGCCGATCTCGAATCCGGTCCGCAGGCAGGCGATATTCACCTTGTCCTTTTCCCAGACTCCCATGTTCCAACCTGTAAAGCGAGGGCAGGATTCCTGCACCGCCTGTGCGATGCTCAGGGCTGTGCCCGAGGGAGAATCCAGCTTCATTCTGTGATGATGCTCGATGATTCCTAGTTCCGCATCCATGTCGGCCGCGGCGTAGGCGCCCATGAGGGCGGCGAGCCTGCGCATGAGAGCTACACCGAGACTGAGGTTGGGCGATACGAGGACGCCTATCCTGCCGCCGACCCGCTCTACCAGGTCGGGTATCTTCCAACCCGTCGTGGCTATAACCAGGTCGGTTTGAGTCTCCAGAGCCCAGGCGAGATGATCGAGGACGGCAGAGGCGTGGCTCGCGTCCACCGCCACCTCCACCCTTCCCCGGGGGGAGGCTTCCCTGCCCTCGGTCCAGAGGAGCTCCAGCGCCTCGGGACTGGCCGTGTATTTCGCGATTTCCATCGCGATGGCGCCGCCCAGGCGGCCGCGCCCGAATATTCCCAGTCTCATGGCGTGGCTCCACCATTGTCTGCCGCTTCGGCGGTCTCAAAAAAAGCCTTATGGAGGCGCCGCAGGGCGTTCTCCGCCCGCTGGGCGGCCATTACTATGCTCAGGTTGATATCGTTAGCCCCCATGCTGAGCATATCCACATCCATATCGCCCAGGGCGTTGAAGGTTTTCCGGAGCAGGGTCGGGGTTTCCTTGAGCATGTCGCCGACCACGGCGATCACAGCCCTGTCACGCACGATTTCCACGGTGCCCAGCTCGCCCAGCTCCGAGGCCAGCCTGTCCAGGGGAGCGCCCATATCCAGGGAAACCGAGACGCAGACTTCCGATGTCGATACCAGATCGACACTTACTCCCAGGCGTCCGAAGGCGGCGAAGAGCCTGGCCAGGAAGCCCGCCTGATCCATCATGAGTTCCTGCTTAACTGAGACGATAGCCACATTCGGTCTCATGGCCAGGGCGGCAACCGCCTTGCCGCTGGAGCCGCCGGGCAGGATAGTGCTGAACCGACCTAACGGCTTAGTCACCGAGCGGACGGTGACCGGTATGCCCGCCTCGAGGGCGGGCTTTATGGCGGCGGGGTGGAGAATCTTTGCGCCGAAGGCTACCAGCTCGGAGGCCTCCTCGAACCCCAGCTGCTGGATTGTCATGGCCCCGGGGACGATCTTCGGATCGGCGGTGGGCAGGCCCTCGTGATCGGTCCAGATGCGGATTTCCGCTGCGCCCAGGGCGGCGCCGAAAATGCTGGCCGAAAGATCAGAGGCACCCCTCCCAATGCTCGTCGTGCTGCCCAGGCTGTCCGAACCGATGGATCCCTGGGTGACCACGAAGGGATTTGTCTTTAAATGAGGAAGGAAGAGCTCCCTGCAGAGTCGCTGGGTGCTATTCATATCCACCCGAGCCCTGCCAAAGCGGGAGTCGGTGCGGAGCGCTCTTCGGGCATCCAGGCTGGGCGCCTCGAGGGCGAGGGCGGCGAGAATGCTCGCTAGCCGTTCGCCCGCGGCGGCGATCTCGTCCATGTTCCGGTCGGTGAGCTCCCCGACGAGGCGGACGCCCTGCAGCCTGGATTCCAGGGCGCTTA
Organism: Spirochaetota bacterium; assembly: GCA_023421875.1. GTDB lineage: Bacteria > Spirochaetota > Spirochaetia > Treponematales > Rectinemataceae > UBA2256. Next base: position 4,965 of record JAEZSM010000093.1, read on the forward strand.
CAAGAGAAAGGATATCTTCTTCGGCGGCGTCCGCATTCTCGCCGCCCAGTTGGCGGGCAATGGAAAGATGGCGTTCCCTGAGTTCGGCGCACACCCGCTGGGCAGTGCCCAGATCGGCCTTTTCGGCGGCCCCGGCGGCAAAAAAGAGGGAATCGGTGACGCCCGAAAGGGCGGAGACGACGACCAGGCAGCCGGAAAGCTTTGTGCCGCTCTTTGCCGTAGCTTTAGAACCCGATTTGAGTGGAACAGCAGCGCTGCCGCGCACCCGGTCAGCCAAAAGCCTCAAGCCCGCGGCATCTGAAAGAGAAGCTCCGTCGAACTTCATTACCACAAGTTCCATGATCGTACCTCCTTGGCACTGGTCCTACCGTATTCGCTGCAAAATAGCCAGACAGAGATGATGGTTAATCTGGCACTGCGCCGGAGCGGGGCTGTCGGCACATCGCTCCCCGATCCGAAGGAGACGAGTCCGGGTAACCCTTCGCCGTGCGGCGGCATTCGCCGGTACAACAGGAAGAAGGAGATACCTAATGGCACTCCGCGGGCTCGAGATTCCCGCGACAGCCGCCGGGTATTAGCCCGGTCGTCCAAGGTTTGCGCAGAGGGCGCGCGCCAACCCTTCGGCGATCCGCCCCTTTCCCGCAGAATCTTCGGGTCCTCGCCCTCCACCGCGGTACTGTTGGGGATCGCTCCTCCATCGGTGGATGGACCGTATCACGACGGGCCTCGCTATGCAAGAGTCTGGTTACGACGGACGAGGGTTTTTCCTCGTGCTGCCGTGAATTCGAAATACAAGAGCTCCGCCACTTTATGAATTCCCGTCAGGAAGGATATACTGATTAGATCCCACGAGGGTATTACTTCCAGGAGGAAACATGGCGGCCACAGGTTCCCTGCGCAAGGACCCGCTGACGGAAAACCTCGCTCCCCTGTTCGCGATGCAGAGAACACTCATGATGCACAGCGAGGTTGCGGCCGCCTTCCCGCTCTGCGTTCAGCTGCTCGCCAGGGAATTCCCGGGCTCCGAGGTGCTGGCCTGCTTCGCCGAGGATCCGCGGGAAGTGATGAGCATAAGGGCCGCGGCTCCGGATTATCTCAAGGATGAATACGCGCCCCGCCCTATCCGCCTGGGGAGCTACCCCTGCGGACTTGCGCTGGAACAGGAAGAACTGGTGTGCCTGCACGTAGCCGGCAAGGGTCGCTGTATCGAAGCGCCGATTTTTGAGGGACAGCGGACGGCTGGAGCCTTGAGCCTTCTCATCCCCGAAGGCTCAAGCGGGATTACCAAGGGCAGTCGGGATGGACAAAGGACAAGGACAAAGCTTGTGCCAGAACCCTTGCTCAGAAGGGCCGAGGACCTTGTCCGTTGGAGCTGCTTTCTCATCGAGGAAGCCCTCAGCCTCAGGGCGGCTCTCGCCGGTAGGGCAGGCAGACAGGAAGGAGGAATCTCCGCGCGCGGGCAGGCCGGCCCATTGTCTGCCCAGCGCCAGGACAGGGGCGAGGGCATAGCATTCCACGGTCTGATCGGCAGCTCGGATGTGATGAAGGAAGTCTTCCGCCTGATAGGCCAGGTGGCGGTCACCGACGCCACCGTCCTCTTGAGCGGCGAAAGCGGCACAGGCAAGGAGCTGGCTGCCAGGGCTATCCATGAATCCAGCGCCAGGGCTGCCGGACCCTTCGTAGCGGTCAACTGCGCGGCCCTGCCGGAGAGCCTGATCGAAAGCGAACTCTTCGGCCACGAAAAGGGAGCCTTCACCGGCGCCGTGGCGAGCCGGCAGGGCCGCTTCGAGGCAGCCAAGGACGGAAGCCTCTTTTTGGACGAGATCGGCGATCTTTCGCCGACGGTCCAGGTCAAGCTGCTGCGCATACTCCAGGAGCACAGCTTCGAGCGGGTGGGCGGCAACAAGAGTCTTAAGACAAACGCCCGCATCATTGCCGCAACACACAGAGATCTTCAGAAGGAAGTGCGGGAAGGGCGCTTTAGAGAAGACCTCTTTTTCAGGCTGAACGTCTTTCCCATCAATCTGCCTCCCCTGCGGGAACGGGGCGCCGACATCCTTCTTTTAGCCGACCACTTCGCAGAAACGCTAGGCGCAAACCAAGGCAAGACTATCAAGCGAATCTCCAGCCCGGCGCTGGACCTGCTCATGATCTATCACTGGCCCGGAAACGTGCGGGAGCTGGAGAACTGCATCGCCAGGGCGATCATTCTTAGCAAGGACAACGTAATCCATTCCTACGATCTCCCCCCCAGTCTCCAGTCGGCATCCTCGACGGGAACGGAGCCGGCATCCAGCTTCGACGGCGCCATTGCCCGGCTCGAAAAGGAAATGCTGGTGGAAGCGCTGAAGATCGAGCTGGGAAATTCCGCCCAGGCGGCCAAGCGCCTCGGGATTACCGAACGGCGCTTCCGCTTCGCCCTCCAGCGTTACAAAATAGACTACCGGCAATTTAGGACAAAATTGTAACTTTCAAAACGTTTTAATACATATTTGTCACTTTTTTCGCCCTTTTTACCCAACCTTTGTCGCTTGCGGGGGAGAACTATCTCCAGATCCTCAGGATTCAAATGCCATAAGGGCAATGTCTTACAAATATGACAGTTTTATCGATGGCAATAAAGTGACTCTTCTTTTCATTTGGCACGATCCTTGCATTACTATTACCC
>JAEZSM010000122.1 GCA_023421875.1 Spirochaetota bacterium
GGGTAATACTCATGGTGGCTGGTCAGCCTTTAGTGGTCAAAGGTTCCTTAAATTCAACATTGGGCGACTCGACATATAGTAGAGCGTTGGGCGATTCTGAAGCACGAATAAGTGCTAGCCTTCCACGCTTGGAGGCTGAGGCGCAGTGAAACTATGCCTTCCCTCCTGGCAGCAGCCTGGCACATGGCTGCAAAACTGTCTGGCATTAAAGCCATATTCCTGGGTACAGGGTATAGAGCTTTTATTCTTCACCTGGGATGCTAAAATCAAAACCGAATTTTCAACTGAACTCGAAGGCATCCAGCGCTTGAAACGTCGCTTTTCTTTCAGCCTCCACTTGCCTGAAATAATTGCGCCTGAGACCGAAGAGCTTATCGCGCTCACCAATTCCTTTGTTCAGCTCTATGTCTTCCACCCCTGGGAAGAAGGAAAGGGCGATAGTTCGCTGGAAGACTGGGCGAGGCTGGTGGATCGCTTACGCAGCGCCTATGGAAAAGACAGGTTCGCAATGGAATACACGGGCGAAATTCCTTTCAAGCGGGCGATGGAACTGCTGCCAAATTCCTGCATTTGCGCGGATACAGGCTGCCTCTTGAGAAATCGATGTCCGCCCGCCCCGTGGATACGAGAAAGGGCGTCCTCCATTCGGGAGATCCACCTCCACGCGGCCCAGGACGGGAGGGATCACTTCGCCCTGAGCTCTGGTGACGCCTGGCTTCCCGAACTTGCGAAAGCTGCCCTAGCCTCGGACTGGCGAATCGTGCTGGAAACATTCAGCCTCGAAGAGAGCCTTGCCTCCTATAGGGTTTTCGAGGAGGCTCTCGCATGAAGGTGGGCGCGGGCTTCGCCCGCTTTTTAACCGTTTTCAGTCTCCTATCCAGGATTCCCGTCAAGCGGTCCTTTGAAATCGACTTCGACCGCGCCGATTTCTGGATACCGGCGGTCTCGCCCCTGGTATCCATGGCGTCGATAGGAGGCTTCGCGGCCGGCATGGCGCTGACTCGTCATCTTGGATTAGCGATCGTCGCATCCATCGCACTACAATATTTTTTATTCAACCTTTTTCACTTCGACGGCCTCATCGATTCCGCAGACGCCCTGTTGCCCGCTGCGAGCAGGGAAAAACGGCTCGAGATCCTGAAGGACCCGAGGATAGGCAGTTACGGTTTTTTCTGCGGTCTTTTAGCCTTGGCACTACGCGCAGGAGCCATGGTTTTGCTTGCGGAGCGAGGCTTGCTTTTTTCAGCGCTGGCCGGAGGTTTGTTGGCCGCCCCCGTCGCTGGACGCAGCGCAGCGGTCTTTGTGGCATGGAGGATGAAACCGGCCCGTACCGATGGGCTGGGCGCTCTCATGAGGAATTTTTCCCTGCGGCGAATTATTGAAGGTTCTTTGGTCGGCTTGTTTCCTCTCGTCGCCTTCTGCGGAATTTTTGGAAGTTGGCCGCTTCTGATCATAGCACTTGTGGCATGGATAGCCGGAACATTATTGACGGCACTGCTCGTAGGCAGCGCGTATACGCGCGCAATAGGCGGCTTTACCGGCGACAGCCTGGGCGCCGCGATCGAATGGGGAGAGATAGCGACCTTGCTCGTCCTGGGTATTGTGCTTCGTTTCTACGGAACGATCATCGTCTGATTCCGGCGCCTCGATGCCCGGCGCCGCGATACTTGGTCCCGCTTTTTTATTCAGTCTTTTTCAGCGTTGGCCGCTCTTGTAAGCCCAGCTTCATCCAGAATTACAATGCCCCGCAGTCCCCTGCTCATAATGAGTCCCTGATTTTGGAGTAGCGAGAGTTTTCGCGAAAGGGTTTCCTGGGTCATGCCCAGTTGGGAGGCGAAGTCTCCCTTGGTGGTGGGAAGCTCGAATTCGCGCCTCCCCGCGGCGATGTCCAGGATGGCCTGGGCAAGGCGGTTTTCGGCAGGGCGCAGGCTTATATCCTCGATGAGGGATTCGGCTTTGGAAAGACGGATGCTCAGTTCCTCCATGACTTTGAGCGCGATGGAAGGATACTTGCCCATGAGAAGCTTGAGCCGCGCGCCGTCGATCATGCACATGGAACAGGGCTCCACCGCCTCGGCATAGTCGGACAGCGTCTCGTTGCCCAGAATAGAGAGCTCGCCGAAAAACTCCCCCGGACCCAGAACGCGTATCACCTGGGCTTTTCCGCCGCCGCCGATGCGGGAAATCTTAACCCTGCCCTGGTGGATGACGTAGAGCTTACGGCCTTCCTTGCCGGCGAAGTAGATGAGGCTGCCCTTGTCGAAGCGGGCATCGGTGGTGATGGCTGCCACCTCGTCGATTTCCGCGAGGCTTAGCGCCGAGAATATGGGAACGATGGCCACGCAGGATACGGGTTCTCTATTGTGCGCGCACTGGGCGCAATGACTGGGCACCGGGCTTTACCTCTTCTGTTCAATGGTACTTCGGCTGCCGAATTTCAGCAACCTCACCGCATTGAGGATGACTAGGAGGACTGAGGCTTCGTGGACGAGCATTCCGAAGGAGAGGTTGACCGTCCTGAGCAGGACTCCCGCCAGCAAGGTCCCCGCGACCCCCAGGGCGAAATAGATGTTCTGTTTCATCACCCTCACAGTGGCGCGGCTCAAGGCTAGCCCATAGGCTAGTCTGGATAGATCGGCCGAAACGAGGACTACATCGGCTGTTTCCATGGCCACGTCAGATCCTGCGCCGCCCATCGCGATGCCCAGATCGGCGGCAGCCAACGCGGGCGTGTCGTTGACCCCGTCTCCCACCATCGCCACGGTTCCAAAGGTCTTCTTCAGCGAGTCTATGGCCTTCACCTTGTCCTCCGGCAGGAGCTCCGCGCGCACTTCGTCTATGCCTAATTCGCGCGCGATCGCGGCCGCCGCCCTCGGATTGTCGCCGGTGAGCATGGCGATATGGGGTATGCCCAGCTTTCGGAGCGCCGCTATTCCCGCCTTGGCCTCCGGCCTGGGCGTGTCGGCGATGGAAATGTAGCCGAGGGCTGCGGCCGCCGAGGCTATCAGCACGACGGTTCTGCCCTTGCCTTCCTCCTCCCGTACGGCTAGCTCCTGCCCTGCATCCAGCCCGAGCCCCTTTTCCGCCAGCAGGCTTCGCGACCCTATAAAGTAGTTCCTCCTGTCCAGGATAAAGGATACTCCCCTGCCCGGGATCACCTGGCTCTCTTCGGGATGCCGGGTGACGCCGGCAGAGCCCATTTCGGCCTTGGCGACGATAGCCCTGGCCAGGGGATGCTCCGAGTAGGTTTCGCCGATTGCGGCAAGCTTGAGCAACTCGTCTTCTCCCAGGCCGGGTGAGAAGGATCGGACTGACTGGACCTCCGGGGCGCCGATGGTCAAAGTCCCAGTCTTGTCAAAGGCCACAACCTTGACCTTACCAAGCCTCTCCATAATGTCGCCGCCCTTTACCAAAAAGCCGCGCTTGGCTCCGTTGCCTATGCCAGCGACAATGGCCACCGGGGCCGAGATGACCAGGGCTCCTGGGCAGGCGATGACCAATAAGGTAAGCGCCAACTCGATGTCCCTGGCAATGATGAAGAGAAGGATCGCGGCGATGACGATGGCTGGGGTGTACCAGCGGGAAAAGGATTCCAGGAATTTCTGGGTTCTGGCCTTCCTGTCCTGGGCTTCCTCCACCATGTGAAGAATCCGGGCGAATGTCGTATCCTCGCCCACCTTCTGGGCTTCGATCAGCAGGTAACCAGACTCCAGGATAGTGCCCGAGAACACCTCGCCGCCGGCATCGCGGAACACGGGCACAGGCTCGCCCGTTATTGTCGCCTGATTCACGTAGCCGGAGCCTTCAATCACCTGGCCGTCGACGCCGATTTTTTCGCCGGATTTCACTATGACGATATCGCCCACCAGGACATCGTCGGGGCCGAGCTCCAGCTCGGCCCCGTTACGCCTTACCCTGACCGCGGCCGGGGCCAGATCGAGGAGAGCCTTGATGGAGGACCGGGTCTTTTCGATGGTCCGGGATTCGAGATAATCGCCCAGGCTGAAGAGGTAGGTGACCGCGGCGGCTTCCCATAATTCCCCTATCGCGATGGCGCCTATCACGGCGATGGTGACCAAGGCGTCTATGCCGACGATCCTGTACCTGAGGGCTCCGAAGGCTTTCTTGAAGACGGGGAATCCGGCCACGGCGGTGGTGATGAGCATGGACGCGACGGCCAGCCGCCCCGTGAATGACATTGCGAGAATCACATGGCCTAGACCATCCGCCGCCTCCCCGGTATTCGCAGCCCCTTGCGCCAGCTCCTTCAATACGAAGGAAAGCGCCGCGAAGAGGCTGGAAACCGCCATCGATACTGCCTTGGAGCCCCGTTTCATGTCACTTCTCCCCCAGGACCTGGTATCCCAATTTGTCGATTCTGTCCTTGATCTGGTCTGAACCGATCCTGGCTTCGTCAAAACTTACCTTGACTTTAGAGGTGGCGAAAGACACCTGGGATTCGGAAACGCCCTCGGTGCGCTTCAGCATTCCCTCGATCTTGGCCACGCAGCTGGGACAACTCACGGTTTCCAATTGAAAGGTTTTTGTCGTCATATGCGACCTCCTCGCTCTGTGATAGGCTAAAAATAGCGGAGCGAGAAAAACCTTTCTTTGACCAAGATCAAAAAGGGCGAGAATATTTCAATATTTATTTGAAATTGCGATCTTTAAGCACGGCATATGAAGACAAGTCTGCGCCCAAACCTTTTTATCTGTATTTAATAGCCCCTACAGAACAAACCTCGGCGCAGGACTGGCAGACCAGGCAATCGGGCTTTCGTATCCGGCGCTTCTTTGTGTCCTGGGTGTCGATGGCATTGGAAGGGCATACCTTCTGGCATTTCCCGCAGGAAATGCAGGCAGCCTCATCGATCACCATGCCCTTTTTTGCAGGCCGCGAAGTAAGGCTGAAGATTGTGCCGTAAGGGCAGACAGAATTATGCCAGAGCGCTTCCTCGAAAAAGATGACGACAAGGACGGAAAGACCGGTAATTATCGCGGGCAAGGGCAGTTCAATTCCCATCCGCTTTGTCAGTAGCATCGTTGCGAAAAAGAGTACGACAAAAACAATGC
>JAEZSM010000155.1 GCA_023421875.1 Spirochaetota bacterium
CGCCCCTCTCCATTCGGTTCTATTAAGCTTAAGGCAGAAGTCCTTCGACTTCCTTGGCCAGGCGGTCCATAGCATCCTGGACCTTCATATTACCGATAATCGCTGCCTGAGCGTACTCATTAAAGAGGTCGGCAGCCTGGGTAGCGTTGTCAAAGGCGGGCATGGCCACCCTGGCTACGTCCAGAATATCTTTTTCAGCCTTCCAGTAGGGAACCATTTTTTGGAAGGATTCGTCGTTATACGTAGACGCACGTACAGGTCCATTGCCGTTCAGGGCAGCCCTAAGGGTTGAATCCTTGCTGCTGAGCGTACGGATGAAATCCCAGGCCTGAGCTTTGTTTTTAGCGTTCTTCGGAATGACCATACACCAGAATTCGGTCTTGGCGGGTGCCACGGAATACTTGGACTGGATTTCCTTGGACGCGGGGATGGGGATGGTCTTAATTTTTCCCGGATACAGGGACTGCTTGGGATCGTTGTAGAAGGTATTGCGGCCGGTGGATGAAATGGTCATAGCCACCCTGCCCTGTTGCATCCAAGTGTTGAGATCGTTGTTGGCGATCGAGGTGAAAGCCTTGGGATATAAGCCCTTCTTGTATAGGTCGGCAAGGGTGGAAATAGCCTTTACCATGCCGTATTTATTAGCTGCGGATGTATAATCCATGGAAACGAAATCACCGTCCCAAGCTCTGGCAAGATCTACCGTGTTGGCATACATTTCACCCTTGCCGGGGATTACAAAGCCGTAGACCGGGGTGCCGTCGGTTCTGGTAAAGGTGAGTTTGGGAATAAACTCAAGAAGTTCTTCGATACTCTTAGGCGGTCCCATGATCCCCTTTTCTTCGAAAAAGGCTTCATTGTAGTGAAGAGCGGAGGTTGCGTGGCGGAAGGGGATGGCATAGGTCTTGCCGTCGAACTTTGCCGCATCCCTAAGGCCAGGGAAAATATCCTGGAAGTCTTCTATTGGAGCAGAAGCCAGGAAACTGTCCAGAGGCTCGAACATTTCCTTGACCGCTGGGGTTAGGGAGGTGTTGAGAACGAAGCCTACCGAAATATCCGTGGAAGAGAGCGTGGCTTCGCGGAAAAGCTTATCCCTTATGTCGTTATTGCTGCCCAGGGTTTGCCATTCCACCGATCCGACCCCGGCTTTCTTGAGCCATTCTCCTGCAATGTCTCCACCAGGCCCGCCTGTAGAGACCTGCTGGTGAACCTTGTGACCAAGCACGACAAAGCGGGACTGCGCTCCGGCAATAGCGACGGAGCCGAACAGAAGCGCTGCGAGAATGAGAATCGACAATCGTTTCATTCCTGCCTCCTAGATTTCACTTGACAATAAATACCTAAAGAGTATTTAATTCATAGTGTAGGATGACAAGAGTTTCCTGTCAAGGCTCTTTTCCCACAGTATGGAACTTGATAGGCATGATCACTGCAGCCACTCCAGGAGGATCCATGAAGATCGAAAGCGTCGAGGCTATTCCCCTTACCGCGAGGCTTAAAAAAGCCCAGACAACTTCCCAGGCTTCATATACGGAAATATCAATTTGTCTCGTCAGGGTTCGTACCGACGAAGGGATCGAAGGATACGGAGAGTGCCTTGCACGCTTCGCGCCCACCGCCTATGCCGACCTGATAAACAAGACATTTACACCTAAGCTTATCGGAAAAGATCCTTGGGCGGTGGAAGCACTCTGGGATACAATGAGGAAAACCCTTAACGGTAGACCTGGCGGCATGTTGATTGAATCGATCGCCGGGGTGGATATGGCTCTATGGGATATCCTAGGCAAATCCACAGGCTTGAGCGTCCGCAAGCTCTTGGGCGGCAGGAATGCAGGGAGTGTACCTGCTTATGCTTCCTCCGTAATGGTAAGCGACGACATGGAGCTCGAAGCGGAAAAACTCCTGCGACAGGGCTTTAAGATTATCAAGATAAAGATAGGTAATGGAATTTCTACCGATATATCGCGGGTAGCCCGCCTGCGAAGTCTGGTAGGCCCCGATATTGCGCTCGTGACCGACGTCAACTTTATCTACACCGAAGATGAAGCTGAAACCCTTTCGCGACGCTTGGCCGAGTATGATGTTGTTTGGCTGGAAGAACCGGTGGTTCCAGAAAACCGCGAAGGCTATAAGCGCCTGTCCAGAAAATCACCGGTCGCCCTGGCTGGAGGCGAGTCCGAATTCGTCGCCGCGGAGTTTACCGATCTTATCGCCTCGGGTGCCGTCAAATTTGTGCAGCCCGATGTAACCCGGGCGGGCGGCATAACCGAATGCCGCAAAATAGCCCTCCTTGCCGATGCATTCAGAGCCCGCTACGCTCCTCATGTCGGCTTCTCTGGTATTTTATGCGTAGCCGCATCCCTCCATCTGGCAGCGGCCATGCCCAATACCTACGCCTACGAGTGCATGATCAACCCTAATCCTTTCAGGGAAGAACTCGGTCTGAATCCCTATGGCCTTGCGCATCAGCTGGTGGATGGGAACGCGGTGGTTCCCGAGCGCCCAGGCTTGGGTATAGACCTGGATTGGAATATCGTAGAGCGGCTTCGAACTAAAATTTAGCCCTTAGCATATCGGTGAGCTTAATGGCGAATACGTGCCGGGCGTTGGAGTAGATGCAGCCCCTATACCCGTCCTCGATCACCTTGAAGCCCAGAACAGGATATCCCTTAGTGGAGGTCTCGAGGATAATCCTTTCCTCCAGACTCTGGGTGATGGAAGGAATATGGAAAAACGGGCCTAGGAGAAGAACGTTCGAAGGAAAGAAAATTCTGTACATATTCATCATTGTCAGCGAGACGGTTCGCAAAGCCTCCCTCACTGCGCTCAGCGCGGCTACCTCGGGATGGAGATTGCAGAAGTTGGTAATGAGTTGCTCATCGTCATAGAGAGAACTGTCCACGCTTTGGATGGAAGGCAATAGCGCCCAAATAGCGGTATCAGTCTCGATGCAGCCCGCCGAGCCGCAGATGCATGGCTTTACATTTGCCAGATCCACTCTGGTATGGCCGACCTCGCCGAATCGGCTGCTCTCATTGTTGACATTCCGGCCGTTCTGGGCAAAGGCGAAGCCAACGCCGAATCCCCAATGGAACAGCAGGGTATTCCCCTTCGCCAATTCAGGATAATTGAGCATTGAGTTTTCCAAAATGGAATCAAGATCTTTGCGCACATGAAGACTGCAGCTAAATTCGCTTTCTAAAGATTTTAAGCTAAGACTACGTAGTTTCGGCCAACGATAGGTTGAATTGAATCGTTTCTCCTGAGTATCGACGCTTCCCGGCAGGGACATCCCGATCCCGGCTAGAATGGCTTTCTCCGGCATAGAGGCCTGCAGTTCACGTATATGGCTTCGGCAAAGCCTTAAAAACGCATCCCCATCCCCCGAGGCCTCGAATTCCCTGCCGGTTTCAAGGAGGATATCCCCTTTTAGGTTGACTAGCGCCGCTTTCAAGTGCCTTGATTCGGCATGAAAGCAAATAGCCATCAATCTGTCGGGCTCCGGAGCAAGCTTAACCTCGGGTCGGCCTCCGGCTGGCGACTTTCGCTTAGCACCCTCGGTAATCAGCCCGTCTTCCAGAAGCTCCCTGATGGCCAGAGTAAGTACTGTCGGTCTGAACTTGAACTTTTCCAGGAGTTCCTTACGACTGTGAGCCTCCCCTTGAAAGAGAATGTCGTATATTTGGGCTTTATCGGCGTCTTTAACCCTTATATCACTGGTTTTGAAACGTTCGATCATGTTCGGCAGCATACGTTAATAATGCATTCAGTCTGCACTCAGGGAAAGAGGGGTATAAGACAGATAACAATACTTTTCGATTGCATAATTTACAATAATCAAAAACTATCAGTTCATACCTAATCATTTCTTCAAAATACCTCATCGTCCAATAAAAACCCCTTAAGCCTTTCTATTGATTTGGGCGCCGAGCCCTCGTAGTGGTTGTTCACGTTTACCAGGACGCTGCGACCGACGGGATGAGCGCTAGGAGGGTCGCCGCTAAGGCCTGAGCCGCGCGCAGTACCGCTTTTATCGCTGCCGCTCGGGACGGCGAGGTCCCGCAGCATGGCGGCGATGCGCGGAAGCTGGGGTTTGGGGTCGACAATCTCGTTCCAGCGGTTCTGGGTTTGCAGCTCTATTGCCTTCCGGTCGCCGCCTAAGAGGCGCAGCACGACGGTGTGGCCGAAGGAGTCTTTATGGACCGAGGCAAGATCGGCGATGGGCGGCAGGTATTGTTTTTCAGAGAGCACCGGGGCTGCACCGACGCTGTGCAAAAATGCAAACCAGGTTCCGTCCAGCCAGGATCCGTTGCGACATTCTATGGCCAAGGGAATTTGTTTGGGCACTCGGGCGATGAATGTCTGAAGCAGTTCCATAAAAGCTTCTCGGCTGGGCATTTTTTTCTTGTTGAGGTATTCAAATTCGAGAATGACAGCGCCGAGCTGACCGGAGATAGGTTCGAGGTTTTCCAGGAACTGCTCATACAGCGCGACGGAAAGAAAGGCGGGATTGGCCGATTCCTGATCGTTCCTGAAATGGGTCAGGCTTATGTCCCGTGGCGCCTTGCAGGTGAAGGTAAAATCGCCGGGCACCGCCGCGGCGTACTCCTGAACCTCCTGTCGGGTAGGTAACTTATAAAACCAGGAATCCACTTCCACCGAGTCGTAGGCCTTGGCATACTCCGGCAGATAGTCCACCGCCCTCTTTTGCGGCTCGCTGTAGACCAGGCCCACCCAGGAATCGTAGTTCCAGGAGCAGGTGCCAAAATTAATAGCCATTACGACAGGATACCAGGAAACCAGGATCGACAGGAATAGTAGTCGTCCTATTCTATTCTTCTGATCATGTTGTTTCCCATATCTGTGATATAAAGGAATATACCATCTGTGGTTATGCCGCCTGGTTGATTGAATCTCGCATCCCCGCCGATTCCATCCCTCGAGCCAGAATTGGATGTAGAGCCCCCTACGACAGATACCTCTTTGGTATATAAATCCATTTTTTTAATTACATGACCTAGCCGATCAACTATATACAGATTAGTGCCGTTTAAGAGCAGATTAAGCGGATTAATAAATTCTGTTGATAAGGTCTCGACTTGCATCGTTGCCAAGGACATTCGTTTTATTGTCCCGCCATTGCCACCCTCAGCGACATACAAATACAATCCATCTGTGGCAAGGCCATTAGGAATGTCAAAGTCGCCTGGACTGCTTATTGTTTCTACGGTTCTTGTCGCGATCTCGATTCTTCGAATTCTATCCACTTCAGGCTCAGAAATATACAAGTACCTGCTGTCGCAAGTAATTCCATTAGGAGACATGAACTTAGCTGCTGTTCCTATTCCATCGATACTTCCGTAACTACCTCCTGCCAGAGTCGTTACCATGGTCGTAGCTATGTCTATCCTGCGGATACAGTGATTGTTTATATCGGTAAGATACAGGTATTCACCATCTGTCGTGATATTTCCTGGATTAAAGAAGCAGGCATAAGTACCTAGGCCATCTCGATAATCTGCTTCTATTGTTCCCCCTGCTACAGTACTCACCGCCTGAGTTGAAATGCCAACTTTCCTGACAGAAACACTTAGGTTATCTGCGACATATAGATTTGCCCCATCGGTTGTAATTCCATAGGGAGAAGCAAACCTGGCATCGGTACCGATAGCATCGACCAACCCCGGTTCTGTTGCCCCCGCAAGGGTGGTGACCTTTCCGGTCAAATCAAGCGTTCGCCCCTGAATACTGCCGGCGAAGAGTTCACCCGGCACGACGGTAACTTCAAGGCTTTTGCTACCCGCGGTAGTTCTGCTTACCGCGGTAGCAATCAGATCGATTTGATAGCACCCGTACCCCCAATTGCTGCCTCCGCTCCACGTCGCTCCGATAGGTTCTTGCTTTATTCCATTCACGTACCAGGAGTAATTGATCTCTTCAGAAGAGTTTTCGACGACAGCAGACAGATCGAGCGTATCCCCGACTGAAATGATGGATTTCCCGCCTTGAATGAGAACGCTCAGGGGATTGTTCATGGCGGATGTGATTGCGGCCTTGACGCTCCCGAAATCCTGGCTTTGCACTGGGGAGAAGATGAAGGTCCCGCTGGTGGTTTTTCCCTTGATGATCCTGACGATGTCGGCCTTGCCCGCTTTAGGAGTGCTCCCATCCTTTATCAGCACTACAAGTTCGTAGTAGCCTGTAGGCAGGCCATCAGAAATATTCGTTGCGACATTGCCGGCGATAGTGAAGTTGAGATTGATGGGAGACCCGCTGCTGATAGCGGTCAGTGTGGCATCAACCTGAGGATTTGCGATCCCTGTAGCCGAAAAATCCACGGAGAGATTAAACAAACCGGTGCCGTCCAAAGGGCTCACTCTAATTTCAAGATTTGAGTTTTCTCCCGCCTTCACC
>JAEZSM010000203.1 GCA_023421875.1 Spirochaetota bacterium
GCAGACCGTCTCGCAGCCCTCAACCAGGGGAAGCACTGCGGCGTGGACGCCAAGCGCCTGCCGGGCAAGCCGATCCAGACGGTTTTGCACTGAATCGGGAGAGATTCCCATTGCACGGCTTATCGCACGACCGCTTGAGGATGCGACATGTCGAAGCAGAAGCTCCTGATAGTTTACCGCTCGTTTCGCATAGTAATCGATGCTGAAGCTTTGGCGCGAAAACCAACAGCCGCAGCGTTTGCATCGATACCGCATGACTGTCCCGAAGGTTTTAGTGTGGTAGCTTCCCCGTGGTGCATACCATTCTGAAGTATTGCCTTGCTCATGAAGCTGGCATGCTGGATTTGGGCAAAATGAGAATTTATTCATCGCTTCCCCCTTTGGAATGATCCACTCCACGAGGGGTAACGCGCTGCTACCCTCACCCTACTTCAACGGCGCAGGCTTCGTGACACTAATCAGGAAGTGAAGAGGTTGTTGCCTGCGAAAAAGGGATCGCTTGTCGCATTGAGCCCGAGCCTGCGCAATCCTCCCTCGTCTCCTGTGGAAGGGATATGTGAGAGATGGAGCTCGCAGCCCGCCAGAGCCTTCAGGGCTTCCATCCCAGCCTGGGCCGAGGGATTCATCGCCGCGCTTACCGAAAGGGCTATGAGGGTTTCGTCCAGGCTCAAGGAAAGGGATTTGCGCCCCATCACGTCCCGTTTCATGCTGGCGATGCTGGCGGTGACGATGGGCGGCAGGAGGTGGATTTTCTTTGGAATCCCGGCCAGTTTTTTTGCGGCGTTCAGCACGACAGCGCTGGCTGCATGGAGGAAGGGAGAGTTCTTACCGGTGACGATCGTGCCGTCGGGCAGTTCGAGGGCGGCGCCGACGCAGATACCGTCATGGCCCTTTCCTTCCTTGAGAGCTTTTTCCATCGCCGCACGGGCTGGCAGAACAACAGCCCTGTCTTCTGGCTTTATTGCGAGCTCGTCCATTATGGACTGTATGCGCTGGACAGCCGGTTTTTCGCTCAAGCCCAGAGCGTATTCGCAGGAATGCCTAAAATAACGGCGCAGGACCTCTTGGCACGCGGCCCTGCGCACCTCGGTATCGTCGATGATGCCTGCTGCGATTCTGTTTACCCCCATCTCGGTGGGCGAAACATAGCCGACGCTTCCGCCGGAGATCCTGTCGAGAATGCGCCTCAATACGGGAAAGACTTCCACATCCCGGTTATAGTTGATCGCCGTCTCTCCCCTGGCCTCAAGATGGAAAGGATCGACGCAGTTGAAATCGCCCAGGTCCACCGTGGCTGCTTCATAGGCGATGTTCACCGGATGCTTCAAGGGCAGGTTCCAGACCGGAAATGTTTCGAACTTGGCGTAGTCGGCCTTCCTGCCTGCACAGTGATCTGCGTAGACCAGGGATAAGGCGGTCGCAAGCTTGCCCGAGCCCGGGCCGGGACCGGTGACCACGACTATGGGCTTAGAGGTGGGTATGTACTCGTTTGCCCCGTAGCCTTCCGGGCTGACGATGCGCTCGACATCCGAGGGGTAGCCCTTGGTGGGCTTGTGTCGAAAAACCCTGACGCCCCGTCGCTCTAACAGAGCCCCAAACTGATTGGCCGCAGCCTGCTCCTCGTAACGTGTAATCACGACCCCCGCCACTGAAACTCCCCAATCGCCCAGCTGGTCGAAAATCTGCAGGGCACTGGCGTCGTAGGTTATGCCGAAGTCCCCCCGTATGCGCTTGCGCTCGATATCACCGGCGTAGATGCAAAGAATGACCTCGGCCTTGTCCTTGAGCATGGACAAAAGGCGAATTTTGACGTTGGGATCGTAGCCCGGAAGGACCCTGGCGGCGTGCCAGTCCCAGAGGAGCTTTCCCCCGAATTCCAGATAGAGCTTTTCCGTTTTTTCAGCACGGCCACGTATGAGAGCCGATTGTTCTTGAAGGTATTTTTCGTTGTCAAAGGCTATGCGCCGCACCGTTCTACGCCTCGCTTTTCTCTAGATGCGCGATAGCCGCGCCGATCCGTTCCCCAACCTCTGCCACTCCCAGGAGCCTCATGGATTCGAAGAGCGGAGGACTTACCCTGGAACCTGTAACCGCCACCCTGAGGGGCATGAGCAGATCCCCCAGCTTGGCGGGGATCTGGGCTGCCCTGGTCCTGAAGGCTTCCTCGGCCTCCTCCAGCCGCTCCAGATCGATTTCGGCAAGAAGTGCCAGGTCTTCCTGGAGCATACGGATCGCGGCTACCTTGTCTAGCTTTTTAGGAATAAACTCCGCCGCGGCCGGAAGTTCGGGCTTCCCATAGAGATAGCCCATGAGAGAGGCCGCCTCTGTTAGGAATTTCATCCGCTCCTTGACCAGGGGCATGGCCTTAAGGTCCAGAGCGTCGGCGACGCTGTCATCCTCCGTCCTTAAGCCGGCTTCCACGAGATAGGGTTTGACCAAGGCTGCCAGCTCTTCGTCTGTCTTGAGCCGGATATATTGGCCGTTGAACCACTCGAGCTTTTGGTAATCGAACACCGCCGGCGCCTTGTTCAGCTTTTCGATCCTGAAAAGACTTTCCATCTCGGCCAGACTGTATAGGTCCCTGCCCTCCTGGAAGGAGCAGCCCAGATGGGCTATGTAATTGATGAGTGCCTCTGGAAGGTAGCCGGCCTTTCTGAACTCGTTGACTGCTGTAGCCCCATGGCGCTTGGAAAGCTTGTGTCCGTCTTGGCCCAGCACCATGGGCAGATGGCAGAGCTCTGGCTGCTCCCAGCCGAAGGCATCGTACATGATCTTGTGCAATGGCGCCGAGGGTATCCACTCCTGGGCTCGCATTACATGGGTTATGCCCATGAGGTGGTCGTCGACAACGTTGGCCAGATGGTAGGTAGGAAAGCCGTCGGATTTGATGAGTACCGGATCGGGACTGATATCGGCGTTTTTCCACTCGATCCTTCCTAAAAGTCTGTCATGGAAGACCGTGGTGCCGTCCAGGGGAATCTTGAGCCGGATTACCCTGCTCTTGCCCTCGGCCAGATTGTTCTCAATTTCATCGGAACTGAGGCTTCTGCAGTGCCGGTCGTAGCCGAAGGACTCGGCCTTGGCCTTTGACTGCTCTTCCCTGAGCCGCTCCAGCCGCTCGGCGTCGCAGAAGCAGTAATAGGCCCTGTCCATGGCCACAAGCTGTTCGGCATACTCGCGGTATAGTTCAAAACGCTCTGACTGGACGTAGGGTCCAACTGATCCGCCCAAGTCCGGGCCTTCGTCCCAATAGAAACCCAGCCAGCGGAAGGTGTCGTAGAGGTTATGCACATACTCTTCCGAATACCTGCTGCGATCCGTATCCTCGAGCCTGAGAATAAATGCTCCGCCTGAGGAACGGGCGAAGAGATAGTTGATGAGGGCGGTTCTCACCCCGCCGATATGCTGGTTCCCTGTGGGTGAGGGAGCGTATCGAACTCTCGTGCTCATGGGACTTCTCCTTGGCGAGCCGGTTAAAAAAGGATTCGGGACGACGGGCGAGTATAGCCCCCACCGGAGCGAGGGGTCAAGGCAAGGTCTGTTTTCTATGCCTGAAAACCCCTCATTATCCGCAGCACAGCCCAGACCAGACCCAGGGGAATGAGGGTGGACAGCCAGAGCAGAAGCCGAGCGACCAGCCGCAGAATACTGATCTTTTCGAGCTTGAAGAAAACGCAGAAGAGATCGAAGAAAAACGACGCCGACAGAAAATAGAAAAGACCGACCGACGATACGCTAAGGCAATACATTATGACTTTTTTTATTCCCTGAGGAGCTTCCAGCAAGGCCGTCGCCGTCAGTGCCAGGGTACTCAGGGCAAGGCTCAGAAACGAGACAATGGCCAAGCCGGCGATGAGGGATCGGCTTTTTCCCAAGCCTTTTACTGCCCCCTCGTCGGAACGCTGCTCCCCGGGCAGCCCGACGGTGGCACTCTGTGACTGTTCCTGGGGCTGCGCTGAAAGGCCCGTCACCCTTCGATCCAAATCCATGATACTATATCCTAACATCGAAGAGCGTAAAAACAAGGAGTCTGGTATGGAGTACTTTTTTAATTTCAGCAAACTGGGCTACCTAAAGGCTAAAAGGCCTAAAACCTGCATTCTCTGCGCAATAATCGAAGGCTCGGAGGATGTTGATCGATTAGTTGTATATGAAAATGAACATATTATAGTATCACTCAACCTTTATCCCTACAATCCTGGCCATCTCTTGCTGATTCCACGGCGGCATCTGGATGACATTCGGCAGATGAGTCCTGCCGAGAGCGCCGAGATGGACGATTTGACGCGACAATGCCTCGATCACCTGGACCGGTTGTACAAACCGGCTGGCTATAACATCGGATACAACCAGGGACTAGCCGCCGGGGGCAGCATAGAACACCTGCACCTGCATATAATCCCCAGATACCAAAACGAAATAGGTATCGCGGAGCTTCTGGGCGGCAAAAAGGTGCTGGTCCAGAATCCTCTGGAAACCCTAGCGCTGCTGCGAAAGGAGTTTGCTGCCCAGGGGAAGCATGACCAAAAGGGGCACTGACCCTGCCTTCAGATCTATGCGCTCGCCCAGACTCTTATTGCTTATGCCGAAATATCCCCGTTCCCATTCCAGTCCTTTTAGCGGCCACCAGAGGTTGCGGGACTCCATTCCCCCGCAGCGACCTTCTCCCAGAGGGAAAATCGAAACCAGGGCTCCTGGACTCGCCGAATAGCCCGCAGATTCTCCCGCAGCCAAATAAAAAGAGGATTCCCGCTGGGTATGCCATTCCTGGGGATGATCATTGCGCTCGAAGAGCCTGAGTATAGCCACCAGATGATCCAGCCGCCCGCCGCCGCCCCCGGCTATGGCCAAGATGGCTGCCCCCCGTTCCTTCGCCGCCTTGAGGGCGATTTCAGTATCGGTGTCGTCTTTATCCCGCGGATAGCCTAGAACCTTACCCTCGGGCAGTCCGGAAAGCATTTCCCTGTCCGAGAGGCTGTCGAAGTCTCCGACCACGAGATCGGGGTCTATGCCGGCAGCCAGAGCCGTGTCGTATCCCGAATCGGCGGCGATGACAAAATCAGCGGAAAGAGCTAGGGTTTTTAAAAACCCCGGCGGCGGCGATTCGCCACCGGTTATAATAAGGGCCTTCATGGCATGTAGGATCGTCGCAAGGCTCGGGCTTGTCAACACAGAAGCCAAGCGCGCAGGCAGTGGGCCGACGGAGTCCAGCGACAGCGCCACAGCCCTGTCGTGGACAGTCCTCCTCGAGGAAGTGTACACTCCTTGCGAGGCTCATTTGCGGCTCTCAGCCGCAAACGCAGGCAGCGAAGGCCTCGGCCTGCGCTGCCACAAGGAACAATTCAGGATGAATGTATTTCCGTATCGACCACCAAGGGTGGTGAAGGACATAGCGCGCAGGCTGACTCAGCAGGGACGCAAGGCGTATATCGTGGGCGGCAGCCTGCGCGACCATCTGCTCGGCCGCGAGGCCGGCGCCGACATCGACATGGCCAGTGACGCGAGCCCCGATGAGATACTCGGGCTTTTTCCCAGAGTCGTTCCCACGGGAATAAAGCACGGTACCGTGACCATCCTCGCGCAGGGCATGTCCATCGAAATAACCACCTTCAGGGCCGAGAAATCCTACAAAGACGGCAGACGCCCCGATGCAGTGGAATTCTTAGAAGATATTCATGCAGACCTCGCCAGGCGGGACTTTACCATGAACGCCATGGCCCTGGATCCACTGACCGGGGATTTCATCGACCCCTTCGATGGCCGGGCGGATATTGTCAAAAGACTCATCAGAAGCGTCGGAGATCCCTGCGAGCGTTTTTCCGAAGACGGCCTTCGCCCCATGAGGGCGGTTCGCTTCGCTGCCCAACTCGGCTTCGCCATAGAGGAATCGACCCTGGAATGCATCTCCAAAACCATGGAAACCTTCAAAAAGGTATCTATGGAGCGCCTCAGGGACGAACTCGGCAAGATTCTCATGAGCGACCGAGCCTCCTGGGGGCTCTCGCTACTTGAGCAGACCGGTCTTCTGGGCATACTCCTGCCCGAACTCCTGGCCGGAAGGGGCTGCGGCCAAAAGGGAGATCACCGCTTCGACGTGCTGGACCACCTCTTCTATTCTGTGGACGCGGCGCCAAAAAACCTGGTATTGCGCCTGGCAGCCCTCTTCCACGACATAGGCAAGCCCCAGGCCAAGACCGGTACGGAACAGGGGGAGGTACACTTTCACCGGCACGAACTGATCTCTGCCTCGATGGCAGCGAAGATCATGAAGCGACTCAAGTATCCGAACGACAGAATCGCCGAAGTGGCTCACCTGGTGCGCCACCATATGTTCAACTACAGCGAGGAATGGAGCGACGCGGCGCTCCGGCGCTTTGTAGCCGCCGTGGGGAGGGATACGCTTGAATCGCTTTTTCTACTCCGCTGCGCCGATACGGCAGGGACTCGAAGGACACCGCCGGATCCCAGAAAACTCGACCCCCTCAGGCGCAGGATAGAAAAGCTGCTTGCCCAGGATTCGGCACTGGGGTTAAAGGACCTTAAGATTGATGGCAATGATCTGGCGCAGATCGGCATTCCCCGAGGACCTGTCATGGGCAGAATACTGGCGGAGCTGCTGGAGACTGTCCTGGACGACCCGGCGCAGAACGAGCGCGAAATACTACTGAGGATTGCCGGTGGCATAAAGGGGAAATACGGTATAGGGGACTAGGGCAGCGCCCCGGCTTAGGCTGGGCCTGCTATGGAGCGCAAAAGCCGGGCTGATTCGGTCGAGGACTCCACGAGGGCCGAAAAAACCCCTTCCGCAGCCTTCTGCTCGGCCTGTTTCTTGGTCTTGCCGGGAAAAGGACCGTAGCTTTGGTCGTCGAGACTACAGACAACCCAAAAACGCCGCTCGTGCTGCGGGCCTTCGGCTTTCCGGAGGCTATAAACCGGCAGGGTTTTTAGATACTTCTGGGCATATTCCTGGATAATTGTCTTGTAATCCTTGCTGGGCGCCGCTATAGACCGTTCGATCTCAGGTCCCAGCAACCGCTGGACAAGTTCCAGCGCCCTTTCGGCTCCCTGATCAATGTAAAAGGCACCAATAAGTGCCTCCAGGGCATCGGCGAGCAGGGCTTTCTTGGATCTGCCGCCGGAGAGCTCCTCTCCCCTTCCCATCCGCAGGATTCCAGGAAGCCCTATGGACAAGGCGATGGAAGCCAGCGTCGCTTCGGATACGACCTGGCTTTTTATTCGGGCAAGATCGCCTTCGGAGCCTTCGGGCATGAGGCGGTAGAGCATTGTCGCCACTGCCTGACCCAGGACAGCATCCCCCAGGAATTCGAGCCTTTCGTTATGGACAGCCCGCTCGCCCTGTCCCGCCTCGTTGCTGTAGGAACGATGGGTAAAGGCCCTGTTCAGGAGCGCCACATCGGAGAAGTAAAGATTAAAGGATTCTTGAAAATGGAGGAGAACTTCGAGGCGCCGAGAATCGTTTTCCGCGTCCATGTTCTGGAACTTGCTGGACAAATCCTCAGCGCCCCTTTTCTTTTAAAACGTTATTTTACCTGGGTTTTGATGAATTCGTAGGCGTCTCTGACGGTCTCGAATTCATTCGCTTTTTCGTCGGGGATCTGGATGCCCAGTTCCTCTTCGATTCCGTACACAAGTTCGTAGGTGTCCAGGGAATCGGCGCCGAGATCCTGCCTGAAGGAAGCGTCCAGCGTAATCTTGCTGTCTTCGACCTCAAGCTTGTCGGCGATGATCTTCTTCACTTTCTCGAAGAGCTCGTCCATCTATGGTCTCCTTATTTCGATTCTGGAGTGAATACCTGCCTGCCCCGGTAGAAACCGCATTTTGGGCAGACTCGGTGTAGAAGAACCGGGTTTCCGCAGTTGCCGCACTGCACAAGCGTGGGAGCGGTGAGCTTCATGTTAACGGCACGGCGTCTGCGCGTCCTCGCTTTAGAAGTTCTAAATTTAGGTACAGCCATGATATAACCTCATTCTCGCTAAGTTTCACAGCCAGAACAACTGGCGACGATATACAAAATTCAATATTTTGTCAAGACTTCCCGTTGTGGCGTAGTCCTGAAATCGCAGGCTACAATATCCCATAATTCAATCTTGTAAAAGAGGTCCGTAGCGCTTTTCGAGCTCTTTTTCCACCAAGGGAGGCACGATGCCATGGGGAAGGCGCTTCCAGGAGACCACCAGCTCGCGAACGGCGCTGGAACTTATATCCGAAAGCTCGGGACTGGAGAACATGATCATCGTCTCCAGGGGATCCCCTAAGCGGCTGTTCATGGCCGCCATCATCTGCTCGTAGGGTACGTCAGCCATGCTGCGGACGCTCCGCAAGAGTACACCACAGTCGTTTTTCCGCGCGTATTCCGATATGAGGCCTTCCCAGGAATCCAACACGACATTGGATACCTTTTCGTCAGCCAAAAGCCGCTGCAGCATCTGCATGCGCTCTTCGAGACTGAAGAGTGTCTTCTTGAGGAGGTTGAGCCCGACCACGACGCGGACTTCCTGGAAAATGGGAGAAGCTCTGCGTATGATATCCACATGCCCCCAGGTGGGGGGGTCGAAGGTACCTGCAAAGACGGCTTTCATGCATTGGACTGTATAACCGCCGTCCTGATAGGTCAATACTGTTCGGCAATGGGTTTATCTGCCATAATGCCCTCCTGAGGTTGTAATGACGCTTTGTATCGCCCTATCCCTGGCCTCGGCCCTGCTTGGAGCCCTCGCCCTGCCCAACGAGCTTTTTTTGCACGGGGCCTGGCCCTTGGGCTTTTTTGCCCTGGCGCCCCTGTACAGGGCCCTCAAATCCTGCAACAGACCCCGGCAGGCTGCCTTGCTGGGAGCTCTCTACGGCGGCCTTCATCATTCATTGAGTTCGTACTGGCTGTACTTCTACCGCGGCTTCGCCTTCTGGACCCTGGGATCCACCACCATCGCCTATGCCGTCATTTACGCCGTCGCCGCTGTCTACGCCCAGTTTCTTCTTTCCGGCAAAAACAAGGCCTATGCTCCCTTCATTTTTGCGCTTGGATGGACAGTCCTGGAATACCTTAAGTCCATCGGCTTCCTCGGCTACCCCTGGGGACTGATCCCCTACTCCCTCAGCGCTCTTCCGCTCCTGCTCCAGATCGTCGACATAACCGGCGTCTACGGTCTTTCATTCCTTTTGTCCCTGTCTTCGGCCCTTGTCGCCCACTGGCTGGAAAGACCGGGTTTCAACAAAGAAAAATCGCGGCCCGTAGCTTTCTTTCTTATCCTGACAACACTCTGCCTTGCTTACGGTCTGTACTCCATGTGGCGAGTCATACCAGTCAAGGCCGAGTTCGAAGCACTCATGGTGCAGCAAAATACCGACCCCTGGATCGCGGGAGAATTGGCCGCCCTCAGCTCCAATCTGGAGCTGACAAAAAATGCCCTGAGCCCGGATTTTGCCGAGGACGCCGCTCCCCGTCCGGACCTGATCGTCTTCAGCGAAAACAGCCTGCGCAGGCCCTTGGACGACTTCCACCAATGGTACTCCCGTAATCCTCCCGAGGAGCCCTTTTTGCCCTTCCTGGCTAAAACAGGAATCCCCCTTCTCACCGGTTCTCCCATTGTCCTGGACTGGGAGCGCTACGAGGCTACCAATTCTGTTATCCTCGTATCTCCCGAGGGCAGAATCCTGGATTCCTACGCCAAGATACACCCCGTTCCCTTCGCTGAGGCAATTCCCTTCTGGGAATACGAATGGTTCAGGAACTTCATGCAGAACGTCGTGGGCCTGGAGAGCGGCTGGGTCATGGGCGACAGGCTGACCCTCTTCGAACTCGAACCGCAGAGCGCACCCGGCACCCCGGTTCGCTTTTCTACACCCATCTGCTTCGAGGATGCCTTCGCAGGACTCTGCCGAAGGTATATTTTGGAGGGTGCCGATCTTCTGGTTAACCTGACCAACGATTCTTGGTCCCGAACCCAAAGCGCCCAGCTCCAGCACTGGGCTATTGCCCGTTTAAGGGCTATAGAGAACCGGAGGACCCTGGTCAGGAGCACAAACTCCGGCGTCAGCTCGGTGATCGATCCCTGGGGCCGCTCCATTGCCGAATTGCCGCAGTTCGAAGCCAAAACCATGCTTGTCAGGGTGCCTGTATACGTCGATGAGGAATTGAGCTTCTACTGCCGCTTCGGCGATTGGTTTGCCATATTCTGCCTGTTACTATTGATTTTCGCCGCCGTTTGTATATATAGGGAGAAATCGAGACACCCGTTCGGCAGGGACTTGCCTCACCTATAAAGCCCGAGGCCAGCCCGAGCAGGGCAAGGAGGAAGGAGTGAGCATTACCGAATACATCGAGTCGGCCCCCCTCTTTGATATGGTGCGGTACAGGAACCAGGCAGCCATGGATGCCGTGGCCTTCGTGGGAACCCTGCGCAAACACCCCTACGATCAAGAAAAATGCCTACTGCTCACGGCGGCTAAACAAGCACCCCGGGGAATTGCCGAGGGCTCGATTATCGAATTCAGGATCGCCGATGTCTTGGCAGCCGACGAACTACCCCTCTCGGTGGATGAGGAAGGCTCGGCCCGATCCCTGGTCCGGATCTGGGTTAAGCGGGGAGCCTTAGCTCTGCGCTACGAACCCTTCGAGGTGGGCGACAGCATGCTGGGCATGGCGAAATCGGCGTCACTACGCAAGCGCTTTTCGGGCTTCGTGGCGATAAAGACCCAGGGCAACTGACCGGGCTCAGGAGCGGAAACAGGGATGCGTCGGCAGGCGGAGTTCTGGAAGCCCCT
>JAEZSM010000248.1 GCA_023421875.1 Spirochaetota bacterium
CCCTCGCGGTACTGCTCGGGCAAGGCTTCTATCCGTTGGGCCGAACCCAGGGCCCCCGAAATCGCCCGGGGCCTGGCCTCCGCAATGGCCTTGCCGAAGGCGCGGAAGTCGGCGGCCGAAGTTGCCAGTATCTGGTCGCGCATGCGTTGCCTGTCCTCGTGTTTGTACCCTGTGAGGTGGTAAACCAGGCTGACATAGCCCTTCATGTCGGGCAAAAGATAGGCATCCACCCCGCCTATGGTACCGATAACAGCCCGCTCCAGCTCTTCTGTGCTTATGTCGAGGCCCTCCAGGTAGCCGTCGACCGTATCGAAGATCTGGAAGGTCTCCTGCAGGTTGGGATCCCTGTAGGAGAGAAGCATAAAGTTACCGCTGTTGAGATCGTAGGTGGAGAAGCCCCCGTAGGCCCCTCCCTGAACCCGCAGCTTTTCCCAGAGATAGGCGGTGTCCAGGTATTTTTTCGCCACCAGGAAGGCTCCTGAGGCTTCGGCGAGGGTAGGAAAGGCCCTTCCCACGTAATTTACCTGGCTCGGTGCGGTCAGGTATTCGTAGCGAGGCGCAGGCTGGCCGCCAAAGCCGCTTTCGCCGCTCGCCCCGCCAAACTCCCCGGCCGGAATCTTGGCGGCAAAAGCTTCCAGCTGTGGCCTAAGCTTCGCGAAATCCTCACCGTCGATCGTAACGTTGACGATGCAGCCCGAAGCTCGGATTACCGCGGCCCTGACGGTCTTCAGCTCGGACAGGACTGCAGTCCAGTCGGTCTCGATTCTCAACGCCAGCTCCCTCAGGAAATACAGCTGCTCCAGGCCGTTTATCAGTTCCGACTTCCGCTCGGACTCGGATATCCGCGACAGTAGCCGCTGCCCGATCATAGCGTGACCTGCCGGTATGAAGGATGCCTCGGACTGGGCTTTTTCCTCCAGGACTATCTGCCTGAACCGTTCCCTGTTGTCCAGCCTGGCGTCTAAGAGAACCGAGGAGAGGAGCTCCAGGAGCTTGGGCGTCTTTTCGGCCATAGCCTTAGCGCGGATCAGGAAATATGCGATCGTCTTCTTTGTCTTCCAAGCGGTGGTCAAAAGACAGTTGGTCCTCACACCCCCGGTGTGTTTGCCCAGTTCCTGGCTCAAGGTCACATAATCCATCGTATCCGTGCCCATCTCCAGAAGAGCCCTGCCCAGGAGTCCCAGATAGGGAAGAAGGCGCTCCGGCAGCTTCTCCAGGCTGAAAGCAAGGTCCAGGTAGAGAATAGAGCTGGTGGGCAGGTCGTGATAGAGCAGGGGTATCTTTCCCAGCCGGTCTTCCCGGGCGGGGAGCCTTGTGGAATCCTTGGGCAAATCCTCTAATGCCAGCGTAGGTATTGTCGCCAGGGCTTCGGGGCTGTCGGGCTTTTCCTGGAGTTCCTTGAGCCGCCGGGCCGAGGCTTCTATGGCCTTCAGCGCTGCCTCGGAGAGGCTTGCCCTGACCTTGGCCAGGGCTGCCTTTTCTTCGGCTTCCCGCCGCCGGCCCTCTTCGGGGTCGGGGAGAATCGTCACGGTGCTGCGGTGCGGATTGTCCAAGAACCACTTCCGGATGAGCCCCTCAAAATACCCCTGGCCGCCCAGGGCTTCGCGCTTGATGGCGTCTAGGTTTTTTTCGAAGGCAAGGGCATCCAGGGGGTTGAGTTCGTAGAGCCAATCGTTGAGTGCTTCCAGGTAGATGGCCAAGCCCCGGGGGAAGCGGCCCGTGTTCTTCTCCCTCATGGCGAATTCCACCGTGTTGAGCGAGGCTTCGACACTGTTTCTGTCTATACCCTCTTCAGTCAGTCTGGAGAGCTCCTTGAGCACAAGGGTTTCAACTTCGTCCGTCTTGTCGGGATGGACTCCCTTGAGTCCCACCGACCAGGCAATGGTTCTCAAGGACTCTTCCAGGCCGAAGCCCGCCAGGTCCTCGCCCAGACCGGAGTCGATGAGGGATTTGCGTAAAGGAGAAGCCGGGGTGGCCAGGAGTATATGGGAAAGGATGGCCAGGCCAAGGCTTGTCTTGTGGTCGCCATGTTCCCCCAGGGCCCAGTTCACTGCAGTCCAGGCCTTGGGATCCTTGCCTTCGTAGAGGGCGCTGCTGCGGACGGGCGAGGTAAAAGCCTTCTGCGGCCCGGGCAAAGATTCCACCTCGAGCCTGGAATAGCCCGCCAGCCAGCGTTCCAGAAAAATCAGGCGCTCCTCGGGCTCGTCGTCACCATAAAAATAGATAAAGGCATTGGAGGGATGGTAGTAGGTTTCGTGAAAGGCCTTGAACTCGGCGTAGCTCAGCTGAGGAATGATTCGCGGGTCTCCGCCCGAATCCAGGCCGTAGGGGCTGTCGGGAAAAAGAGAGCGGCGGCAGAGGTCGTCGTGGAGGTCGTCGGGATCCGAATAGGCTCCCTTCATCTCGTTGAATACCACGCCCTTATAGCTCAAGTCCCCGGTTTCGGGGTCCACCTCGTAGTGCCAGCCCTCCTGCCTGAAGGTATCCTGGCTGATCAGAGGATTGAATACCGCGTCCAAGTACACGTCAACCAGGTTATAGAAGTCCTTCTTATTGGTGGAGGCCACGGGATAGACCGTCTTGTCCGGGTACGTGAAGGCGTTGAGGAATGTGTTGAGGGAGCCCTTCATGAGTTCCACGAAAGGCTCTTTTACCGGATATTTCTTCGAGCCGCAGAGTACCGAGTGCTCCAGGATATGAGCCACTCCGTCGGAACGGAAGGGGGGTGTCCTAAAGCCTATGCCGAAGGCCTTGTTCTCGTCCTTGTTGCTCAAAGATAGCAGGCGCGCTCCGGTCTCGTCGTGCCTGTATAGCCTGGCTGTCGAATCCAATTCATGAATGAATCGTTCTTCTATGAGGGTGAATGACATTGTGTCTCCTTCCGTTATGCCCGGGGCAATATTATTGCAGTGATCAAACCGATCCCGGCTCGGGATTTTCTGGACAGCTCTCAGCGCCGATCCGGTTTATGAAAAATCTTGCCTTTTTTCAATATACTGTAAATCGAAGAGGAAAACGCCATCCGAGCGAAGGCATTGGAGATGGCCAGACCCGCGGCGATGGCAAAGGCCGTCATGATCGTGCTCAGGCCCAGTTCCACCGAACGGAATGTGTTGCCTTCCAGGCTCGCGAGCATGGTGTAGTACATACCCCCTCCGGGAACCAGGGGAATGATGGAGGCTATCATATAGAGGGTCGCGGGGCGTCGGCGGACCCTGGCGGCGATTTCGGCGTAGAGGCCGGCGGACAGGGCTGCAAAAAAGGTGGCGAAGGCCGAAGATCCCGGGGCGGGCATGGCCTGGAGCACTGCCCAGCCCAAGGCCGAGCCGCCGGAGGCGAGGATGACGTCCGCCGATCCGAGGCCGAACAGGACGGAAAAGGCGGAAGTGGCCAGGCCCGCGAAAAGGGGTTCCTTGAGATGAGAGAGTAGGGCGCTCAGCTGGGGACTCATGCCTGGCCTCCAAGGACAAGCCTCCACAGGGCGTAGGCCCCGCCCGCGCCGGCCGAAATGGCCGCCGCGGTGATCACCGCGTCCACGCCCCTGGCAAGGCCCGCGATGAGATCCCCGGCAATAGTGTCGCGAATCGCGTTGGTAATGGCCACCCCGGGCACCAGGAGCATGATCACGCCGATGATCACCGCGTCGGTGTTGATAGGCAGGCCGACATAGGCGGCCACGAGGGACGCCAGGGCGGCAAAGGCGCCGCCGGCCAGGCTTGAGAGGAACCCCGGTAACTTGAGGCGCTGGAACTCGTAGATGAGAATAGACAGAAGAGCCCCCATCACAGCCGCTGCCAGGGCGTCCAGAGTCTTGCCTCTGAAGAGCAGCGAAAACCAGCCGGCGCCGAAGGCGCTGGCGATCATACGGATCCAGACCGGGCGGTCCTTCATCCGCTCCACCTCGTCCAGCTGCCGGGCCGCCTCGTCGATGTCGATGTCGCCCAGCAAGAGGTGGCGCACCATGTTGTCAATCCTGTATACCTTTTCCAGGTTCATGCCGTGACGCTTAATGCGTCTGACCACCGACCGCACCTTCCCATCCTCTCCTGAAAAGGAGAGCATAAGGCCCGTGCTCGTGGCGAAACACTCGGCCTCCGTGCCCCCCTGGCTGACGATAATACCTATGGCGGTGTACTCGGCCCTGTAGGTTTCGCCCCCGCTTTCGAGCATGAGGCGGGAGGCGTCGGCGGCGAAGAGAAGAAGGTCTTCGGAGAGCATGCTGTATACTAGCCCCCGGGGCGAAGCTGGGCAAGGTTCGGAGGCCCGCCTTTGCCGTGCCGTTCGGCATCTTGATCATCCTAATTGCAGTAAAAGACAATAAAAAGCAAAAAATATCGATAAAGATCTAGTCAAAAATAATCCTTCTTATTATAGTATGCTTGATTCCGTAAAAAGACCGCGCCCTATCGGGGCGGATCTTTCTGGAATTGAAAACGCCGCCTCCTATGAGGGACGTAACGCTCGCGCTTCGGAGTATTCTATGAAACGTCTCGCCCTTTTCTCTCTTCCACTTGTATTTTTCTGTGCCTCTTGCGTCCTGGTCTTTCCCTTCGACGGACTGACGGGCAATGGGGATGTGGTGTCCCGCAACCTCGCCTTGTCTTCCTTCGATTCGATACAGAACCACACATCGGCCAAGGTGTTCGTCAGAAAGGGAAGTCAAGCCAAGGCATCAATCACTATCGACGAAAACCTTCTGGAAGCCCTGGATGTCCGGGTAGATTTCGGAACCCTTGTCATCGCCACAAAGCCCGGGAAGAGCATTCTATCCTCCACGAGGTTCGTCGTAGACGTTTCCTTGCCCTCCTTGGAGGAGCTTAAAGCCTACGGTTCTGGATCGATCGTATGCGAGGACAGTTTTTCGGGCCGCAAACTCGAGCTTTCGAGCTCCGGTTCGGCGGATCTAAGCGGCACCTTCGACTATGAAGACCTAAGCATCAGTATCGCGGGCTCCGGAGATGTAGCGGCTACGCTTTTAGCAGAAGAGCTTTCACTTCGGATAGACGGCTCCGGGGATATTGTGCTCAAAGGAAGGACCGACGACGTGGAAGCCCGGATCAATGGATCAGGGGATATCGCAGGAAGGGACTTCAGCGTTCGGAGAGCCCAGATAGGCATCTTCGGCTCCGGTTCGGCGACCTTCAGGGTCCAGGACTGGCTCAAGGTAGTAATCGGCGGCTCCGGGGACGTGAATTATTACGGGAATCCCTATCTGGACAGCCGCTCCAGCGGCTCGGGACGCGTACGCCGCCTGGGATCCTGAGATCGGCGGCACTCGACCGCCTGTTTCCCTTTAATCTAAAAAGACAGGCCCGGAGCTTACCGCCCCGAGCCTGTCTTTAGCTATCATGCTTTCGGCGAGCCCTCGCAGTTCAATAATTCCTGGCAAAGAGTGCCCTGTGTTTGGCCGGGGCCCCGCAGAGCGCGCATACTCCCTCGATGCCTTCCTGGTCGCCCAGGGGCATGCAGCGCAATGTGGCTTTTGTCTTGGCCTTGAGATCGGCCTCGCAGGCGGCAGAGCCGCACCAGAGAGCCCTGGCGAAGCCTCCGTGGGCGTCGGCGGTGCCCATGCCCTCGGCGCCGAAGTATTCCAGCAAGCCCGGCAGGTCCTCCACGTCCTGGGTATGCTCCAGCCTAAAAGCCTTTGCCTTTTCATAGAGCGATTTTTGTATGTTCGCCAGGGCAATTTTAACTTCGCTCACAGCTTCGGCCACGGGAACGAATTTCTTTTCCCCCGAATCCCTGCGCACGAGCACGAGCTTTTCAGCCTGCATGTCCCTGGGCCCGATTTCGATGCGTACGGGCGTCCCACGCATCTCCCACTCGGCAAATTTCCATCCCGGGCTGGAAGAATCGTCGGAATCCACAACAACCCGTACCCCCGCCGTCTTGAGCTCGGTGCTGATCTTGTCGGCATAGGCCAGAACAGCAGCCTTGGTATCGTTCTTATAGATCGGGACGATAACCACTTCCTCGGGAGCCAGAGAGGGAGGCAGAACAAGGCCTTTGTCATCGGAGTGGGTCATTATGACCGCGCCGACAAGGCGGGTAGATACGCCCCAGCTGGTAGCCCAGACATAGTCCAGGCTGCCTGCCCTTGTCTGGAATTTTACGTCGAAGGCCTTGGCGAAGTTCTGTCCCAGGAAATGGCTGGTGCCTGCCTGCAAGGCTTTCCGATCTTGCATCATCGCCTCGATGCAGTAGGTTTGCACGGCGCCGGCGAATTTCTCGCTCTCGCTCTTTATTCCCGTAACCACCGGAATGCAGAGATGGCGCTCCACCACGTCCCTGTAGACTTCGAGCATCCGCAGGGTTTCCTCCACGGCTTCCGCCTCGGTTTCGTGGGCGGTATGGCCTTCCTGCCAGAGAAACTCGCTGGTGCGCAAAAAGAGGCGCGTACGCTTTTCCCAGCGCAGCACGTTGGCCCACTGGTTGATAAGGAGAGGCAGGTCCCGCCAGGACTGGATCCAGTCCTTGTACTTGGACCAGATGATCGTCTCGGAGGTAGGCCGGATGCAGTAAGGTTCTTCCAGCTTCTCTCCTCCCCCGTGGGTTACCACAGCCAGTTCGGGGGCAAAGCCCTCCACGTGTTCGGCTTCCTTCTCCAAAAAACTCATGGGGATGAGAAGAGGAAAGTAGGCGTTCTGATGCCCCGTCTCCTTGAATCGGCGGTCGAACTCGTCCCTGATCCGCTCCCAAATCGCGTAGCCCCGGGGCCGTATGACCATGCTCCCTTTGACCGGCGAATAATCGGCCAATTTCGCGTTGAGAACAATATCGATATACCACTGGGAGTAATCGACTTCCTTGGGAGTGATCTTGTCGGCCATACAACACCTCAGGCGTAGATAAGGTTGGAAAGCTGAGCCACTATTACAAAGTGACAGACTATAAAAGGCAGCTCAACTATACCGACAAAGGTGATTACATTTCAATCGGAACGGATCGAAACGCCTTGAAGGCAGCCCGGGCAATCTAAAAAGTAACGCTATCCCGGGAGCGACTCCGGCCCGGGGTCTTTCCGACGCCGGCGCTTTCGATATATCCTCTATTTTGTGACCTTGCAAACACGGCGTAGAACCTACTGGATCCTCTTCGGCATCGACGCGTTCCTGCTTCTGGTAGGCTTGGTTTTTTCCCTCATCCTCGCCTTCATGAAACGGGTTCCCATCTTTCTCATTGAACGGGGCATATACGCGACCTATGATCTCTTTGGGCTGCGCATCCCCTCCCTGGGCTATTCCCTGGTAAACGCCCTGCTCCAGGC
>JAEZSM010000255.1 GCA_023421875.1 Spirochaetota bacterium
CCTCAAGCAGAGCGTGGAGGACTTAAAGCTCGAATCAGAGCGCCACCTCCGGGAGGGCAACCTGGCGGCGGCCTCTGAGATCAAGTACGGAAAGCTTCTGGAAGCCCAAAAGCGCCTGGATGAACTCTCCGCGGAGATGAAGGCCGAAAAGAGTGAATCCAGGCTCCTGCGGGAGGAAGTCTCGGAAGAGGACATTGCCCGGGTGGTCTCAGCCTGGACCGGCATACCTGTTTCCAAAATGCTCTCCAGCGAGTCGAAAAAATACGTGGACCTGGAAGCCCAGCTTGCAAGGCGGGTCATAGGCCAAGACAGGGCCCTCTCGGCGGTGGCCGACGCTATCCGCCGGAACAGGGCTGGGCTGTCGGACCCCCGCAGGCCCTTGGGCTCCTTTCTCTTTTTGGGACCCACCGGCGTGGGCAAGACCGAGCTGGCCAAGGCACTGGCCGAGTTCCTCTTCAACGACGAAAAATCTCTCACCCGCATCGATATGAGCGAGTACATGGAAAAACACGCTGTTTCCAGGCTTATCGGAGCTCCTCCTGGCTATGTGGGCTATGAGGAGGGAGGCCAGCTCACCGAGGCGGTGCGGAGAAGACCCTATTCGGTGATTCTCTTCGACGAGGTGGAGAAGGCCCACCCCGAAGTTTTCAATGTGCTGCTCCAGACCCTGGACGACGGCAGGCTCACCGACGGGCAGGGGAGGGTGGTGGACTTCAGGAACGCCATAATCATTATGACCAGCAATATCGGCTCCGAACTCATCCTGGAAGCCGAGAGCATGGAAATCGTGAGGACCGAGATCGACAATTTGCTCAAGCTGCACTTTAAACCTGAGTTTCTCAATAGAATAGACGAGATTGTGCTCTTTGAACGGCTCTCTGAAGCTATGATAGGCGCCATAGCCGAACTGCGGCTGGGTGAATTGGCTGCAAGGCTCAAGGAACGGAACATCGATATCGAGGTTCTCCCCGAGGCCAAGGCCTTTATCGCCGCCGAAGGCTATGATAAGCGTTTCGGCGCCAGGCCGCTCAAACGGGCTATCCAATCACTGTTGGAGAATCCCCTTTCCAGGTCGATTCTCTCCGGTGAGCTTGCAGAGGGCGATAGGGTGCGGGTAGGCAAGGAAGGCGAGGAGCTTTCGTTCCTGGTACAGCATGACGATCAACGCTAAGGGGGAGGACCGCGGCGGGCTGGTCGAGACTACGGCGGAGCCTACTCGGCAGGCTTGGGCCTTAGCACTCACGGATACGCACGCTCACCTGGACCATATTGGAGAGCGCCTGGGAACCGGGGGGCTGGAAAGACTCTTCGAGGTATACCAAGCCCACCGGTCTGAGGCGGAAACGGCAGGGAAGCCGGCAGCCCTGCTGCCATTCATTGTGGACATCGGCACCAGGCCAGGGGATCTCGCCCCCAGGCGCGAACGCTTCGGCAGTCTCGGCTTTGTCCGGTTCAGCGCTGGGCTTTGGCCTGGGCGCGAGTCCTTTGCCGATCCCGCGGCATCCATGGAGCTCCTCGAGGCCGACCTTAGCCTAGGCTCGTGCTGCGCCCTGGGCGAGTGCGGCCTGGATTATTTTCACATGGAGGCCGAGCGCGGCCAACAGATTGCCCTTTTCGAGGCCCAGGCCGCACTCGCCCAGGCCCGGAGTATGCCCCTTATCGTGCACTCCCGGGAGGCCTTCCAGGATACACTGGCGGTTGTCTCCGGCTTAGCCGGCGCAATTCCCGTAATCATCCACTGCTTCAGCTACGGAGCCCGGGAAGCCGAAGCTTTCTTGAATGCCGGCTGCATCCTGTCCTTTGCAGGCAACCTGAGCTATCGAAAGGCAGAGCCACTGTCCGAAGCCCTTAAAGCTGCTGCTGGGGCGCAGGCTTTTCTTATCGAGACCGATTCGCCCTACATGAATCCCATGCCTAACAGGGGGAAACCTGCCTCACCCTTGGATATCGGCAGGACCTATGCCTTCGCCGCGAGGACGCTGGGCTTGGAGCCTTCAGAAGTGATCGATGCCGTTCAGCAGCGAAGCGTTAAAATATTTTGTTCCCGGCCAGAATCCGAAGCGGCACGAGGCTGATTCTTTCCGCTTCCCGGCCTTTCGCCAGCCTCGCAGCGATAGACTGGGTTTTTTTAGCCAGCCCCCGCCCATCGGCCTCGATACGCCACGCGAAACCGCTGCGGTTCGCCTGATCTTTATCCCAGGAACCACAGTCAGCCATGAAAAGGGCTTCAGGCCCACCCTCTTGCGTCGATGAGCCCTTGCTCCCTCGGGCCGCCTCCTGCGCGCTGAAGGCATCGTCTATTCCCAAGACAATAACGACTGCTTTTTCGGATTGTGCGTCACCGAGATGGGAGGAAAGAGCCTGTTCGAAGGCTCCTCGCAGATCAGCCGGCGAGTCGGTGCCGGGCAAAAGCTCGATTATCAGTACTCCTTCCCCGGCAATCGGGGTAAAGCTGTTTTTAAAAGCTTCGAGCGCTTCGCTTCCCCTCAGAATATTTTCTTGGAAGAGTACCAGGCAATAGGGCTCAGGCGCATCCGCGGCTGAAGACGGTTTTTCCGCCTGTTTTACTACTGCCTGGGCTGCCTTGCGACCCAGGGTTCCATATGCCCTGGGGTAATCATAGCCGATACTCCATGAGTCCAGGCTGTTCAAGCCTGAGGGCTCTCCGAAGGGAATGACGAGGCGGGGGAGGGCTGAAGCATTCATAGAAGCGGCTGGGGGGGGCTCGGCTGAATTCTCTTGTACGGTCCCTGCCCGATTTTCTACGCCACCCTTGGCCTCAAAGCTCTGACCCAGCATTTTTGCCGCCAGCGGGCTGGCAATCAGTGCCTGCGGCGCCGAGCCCTGAATCTGCCAATCCAGGATCAGTCCGCGAGAGACTGCCGAAAGACTTGCCGGCTCGATGTACTGTGTTTCCTTCTGGCCTGGGGTTTGAGCCTTTGTCTGGGCCGTACTCTCCAGGGCAAGAAGCCCAGGCCTTCTGGCCAAGAGCGAGGCTGTATCGGGGAAAAGCCCGGCAAAGGCTTTATCGATCAAGACTGCTGTCGCAGGAGCCGCTTTTTTAGGACTGCATCCGACGAATAGCAGGCTGAAAGCCAGTATTAGAATGAGGAATAGCCCGCGAGCCTGTCTTAAAGTACTTGTCTGTCTGTTTGAGCGCCCCATCTTTACCTTTTATGCAAGCCTCGCCTGCTTGACTGCCGGCCTGCACGCTCTTAAGATTAACAGGAAAATCATATCGAGAGAAGCTTTCCGGAGGAATCATGACAAGCTACAAGGAATTAGGCCTTTCGAACACTGTCGATTTATTCGCCAAGGCTGTGGCCGGCGGCTACGCCCTGCCAGCCTATAACTTCAATAACATGGAACAGATGCAGGCGATCGTCCAGGCCTGCGTGGAAACCAAGAGCCCTGTGATTCTCCAGGTTTCATCGGGGGCTCGCAAGTACGCCAACTCCACACTCTTGCGCAATATGGCCAAGGGCGCGGTGGAATACGCCAGGGAACTGGGCTATCCCATCCCCATTGTCCTCCATCTGGACCACGGGGACAGCTACGAGCTCTGCGTAGACTGCATCGAAAGCGGCTTTTCCTCCGTTATGATCGACGGCTCCCATCTGCCCTACGACGAGAACGTAGCCCTCACCAAGAAAGTCTGCGACTACGCCCACTCCCGCAAGGACTATGTATCCGTAGAGGGAGAGCTGGGCGTCCTGGCCGGCGTCGAGGACGACGTATCCGCCGAGCACAGCCATTACACAAGGCCCGAGGAAGTGGAGGACTTCGTCAAGAAAACCGGCGTCGACTCCCTTGCCATCTCCATCGGCACCAGCCACGGCAGGGCCAAGTTCAAGCCCGAGCAGTGCACACGCAACGCCGACGGCGTCCTCGTTCCGCCTCCCCTGCGTTTCGACATCCTCGAAGAGATCGAGCGGCGGATCCCCGGCTTCCCCATCGTCCTCCACGGATCCTCCTCGGTGCCCATGGAGTATGTGCGCATGATCGAGCAGTACGGCGGCAGGCTCAAGGACTCGGTGGGCATCCCCGAAGATCAGCTCAGGAAGGCTGCCAGCAGCGCTGTCTGCAAGATCAACATCGATTCCGACGGCAGGCTGGCCATGACTGCCCTCATCCGCAAGACGCTGGCGGAAAAGCCCGAGGAGTTCGATCCCCGCAAGTATCTGGGACCAGCCCGGGACGAGCTTAAAAAACTGTACATGCACAAGAATCTCGAGGTGCTCGGCTCGGCGGGGAAGGCCTGATCCCATCGGCGGTAGCTCGGCGGTCCTTTTTGTCGAGGTTTGAGCTGCCGATAGTAGCGTTTTTTTCAGTTTCGGCCATTTTGAAGGGTCTAAGCGCTTTTTCAGCTATTTACCCGTTTTGTAATTATATGGTAATATACGCGCCGGTCTTGGGGCTCCGATCAACCGCGGAAGCCGCCGGGACCGGCGAATCCTGGTTCCGAGCCCCGTTACGGAGCATGGGTTCAGTATAGGAGGTCAGTTGGCAGACAAGGACTTGCGGATCAACGAGCAGATCCGCGTGCGCGAAGTACGGCTTATCGACGACAAGGGCGAACAGCGCGGCATCATTCCGACCCTGGAGGCGATCAAGATCGCCCGGGAAGTCGGACTCGACCTGGTTGAAGTCGCTCCCCAGTCGGTGCCCCCGGTATGCAAGCTTCTGAACTACGGCAAGTTCAAGTTCGAGCAGGAAAAAAAGATCAAGGACGCCAAGAAGCATACGAAGGCCACGGAGCTCAAAGAAATCCGGATGCAGCCCAAGATCGCCGGCCACGACCTGGATTTCAAGTCCGAGCATATCAGGTCCTTCCTGGAACAGGGCAATAAGGTCAAAGTGACCATACGGTTCAGGGGAAGGGAGCTGGCGCATACGGAAATTGGCGAGGAAATTCTCAAGAAGATCCTTGGCAAGCTGGAAGGCTACTACATCATGGAACGGCTGCCCCTCATGGAGGGACGCTTCATGTCCATGGTGCTCCAGCCCAAGGCCGCGATTATAAAGAAACAGGCGGCGGCTCAGGCTTCCGAGCCCGCAGCGACTGTATGAAACGACGAGAAGGATGGTAGATCATGCCTAAGATGAAGACAAAGAAAGCCGCCAGCAAGCGCTTCAGCCTCACCGCCAGCGGCAAGGTGAAATACAAGAAGATGAACCTTCGACATATCCTTACCAAGAAGACAACGAAGCGCAAGAGAAACCTGAGGAAGGCGGGCTTCGTAGCCGCCGGTCCTGTGCATCAGATCAAGAAAAAGCTTCTGCCCAACGGCTAAACTGGGCTTTATAGGAGAATAAGAATGTCAAGAGCAGTAGACGGCACCAGGCGGAAGGATCACCGCA
The DNA here is from genome assembly GCA_023421875.1 of Spirochaetota bacterium. GTDB lineage: Bacteria > Spirochaetota > Spirochaetia > Treponematales > Rectinemataceae > UBA2256. The sequence continues at coordinate 5,362 of JAEZSM010000255.1, forward strand.
AAAAGATACTCAAGCTGGCGAAGGGCTATTGGGGCCGACGCCATTCCAACTATAAGGTAGCCAAGGACGCTGTAGCCAAGGCGCTCTCCGACGCCTACAAGGACCGCAGGGACAAGAAGGGCGTATTCAGAACCCTCTGGATCGCCCGCATCAACGCGGCCTGCAGGGCTCAGGACATCAGCTACAGCCGCTTTGTCGAGGGCATGGCCAAGGCCGGCGTCGCCGTGAACAGAAAGGTTCTGGCTGACCTGGCTATCACCGACCCAGTTGCCTTTACCGCTGTCGTCGAAAAGGCGAAAGCGGCCCTCCAGGCCTAAGACCATGGTTAGTCTCGAGCAGATTCGCGCCCTGGAGGCGCGGGTTGAAAAAGCGGTTCTTCTCATCGAAAAACTCAGAAAAGAAAACGCCGAACTCGAGCAGCGACTGGTAGAAGCTTCCCAAGGCGAAGGGCTGCTGCGCGAAACCGAAGAGAAAATTATCGCCGCCGAGCGCAAGGTCGCAGAGGCGGAGGATAGAGCGGCAGCCTCGGACAGAAAAGCGCAGGCCGCCGAGGCGGAAAATGCTGTGCTGCGCGAGCGGACTGCCCAGGCCGAACAAAAGGCAGCCGAATCCCTGGCCAGAGCCACCGAGTTCGAAGCAAAGGCGGAGCAGCTCAGGCACGAGCAGAGCCGGATCGAAGAGGGACTCTCCCGCGCATTGGACAAACTGGATGCTTTCGAGGATCTGGTAATGGGCATTTCTCTTTCCGAGACCGCCCCTGTCGTTGATACTGCGGAAGAAGGAGCCCTCGACGAGGCGGAGAACCCCGGCGGCCAGAAGAACGGAACCGAGCATGAGTTCGATATCTTCTGAGGCCTCCGCCCAGGGGCTGGACCCCAAGGCTCCTACCCACGTTATACCCATCGAGGTTTTGGGCGTTTCCTTCACCATCAAGACCGATGAAGATCCGGATTATATTCATGGTTTGGTGGAGGAACTCAAGAATAGGCTATCCACGGTATCCAACCAGATGAGGATCGTGGATCCGCTCAAGCTGTCCCTGGTCACCGCCTTGCTCAGCCTGGATGAACTGCACAGGGACAAGGAGATGAAGGGTGCGCTGTCCAAGGAATACGAAGCGTCCAGCCTGCTCGACGATCTGGACAGGCGGCTGGGAGAGCTCGGTCTTTAGGACCGCGATACGAGAGAACTGAGGAGTCTACAGGATGATCATTCCCTTACACGAGTTGATAAATTACAATGCGAATTCCTACGAGCTGGCGGTTGCCATTAATCGGCGGGCTTTTCAGCTGGCCGTGCTCAAGACTCCCGAAGTGGAGAAGAATAACGGCAAGGTAGTCTCGCTCTCCGCCTCCCAGCTTTTTGATAAGCAGGTAGACTATCGATTCGTATCCAATTAAGGCGGTAATTCTCACCGGCCCGACCGCTTCGGGCAAGACGGAGCTTCTCGACGAACTGTTCGGCCGGGAAGCTTTTTGTTTTTTTTCGTCTCCGAGCGCTCCTGCCAGGCTCAAGTATCATTCGGCAACAGTCATCAGCGCAGATTCGATGCAGGCATACAGGGGCATGGACATCGGCACGGCCAAGCCCGGGCCTGAGCTGCGCTCAAGGCTCCCCCACGAGCTTATCGATATTAAAAGCCCCGACGAGCAGTATACCGCCGGCGAATTCGCTGCCCGGGCCGACGCGCTTTGCGCCGTACTGACTTCCCGGGGAGTGCTCCCGGTCATATCCGGCGGAACCGGATTTTACCTGCGCAATTTTGTCTGTGGCCTGCCCTCAGCTCCCCCTGCCGACCCCCGGCTCCGGGCTGCGGTGGCCGCCGACCTGCAGAGCCGAGGTCCCCAGGCCCTGCGGGACGAACTGTTCGATACAGATCCCGATAGCGCCAGGCGCATCCACGAGCGGGACCTGTACCGCCTTACTAGGGCAGTGGAAATTCTGAGAGCCTCGGGACAGGCCCCCTCCAGCTTCGCGCCTGGCGCGCTTCCGAGGAAGGAATACGAGTTTTTGATCATCGGCGTGGAACGCCCGCGGGAGGAATTAAAGGAGCGCATAACGCTCCGGGTGCACGCTATGTTCGACGAAGGGCTCCCCGTCGAGGTCGAAGCGCTCCGCAACCGTGGCTACACGGCTTCCTGCCCCGGCCTTAAGGCAATAGGCTACAGGGAATTCTTTGAAATGGAAGGTTCGAGCCATTCCAGGATCGCCGAAGCGATCGCCCTCCACAGTCTCCAGTACGCTAAGCGGCAGATGACCTTTCTGCGCGCCCTTCCGGGCATTGTCTGGATAAGGCCGGAAGCGGAAAAGCTAAAGCAGATCGTCCAGAGTTTTTTGAACGCCGGGCTTGCCCCCGGCAATTCATCCTGAAAATGATTGTTACGAAAGAGCATATAGGCTATACTCCGGCCCGATGGATAGCAGCATCATCTATTCGGGCCTCTTAGCCCTTCTTCCCATATCGGAGCTCCGGGGAGCCATACCCTACGCTGTCCTGAACGGGATCGACCTTCTCCCTGCCGCGCTTCTCGCCACGGGCATCAATGCCTTGGTGCCGTTTCTCGCCTATCTCTTCCTTTCGACAATCCATAAGCTTTTGTACAGACTCGGTTTTTATAAAAGCTTTTTCGACCGTTTTGTGGAAAAAGCCAGGGCGAAGGTTCACGGTAAGGTTGAACGCTACGGGTACTGGGGTCTTCTCATTTTCGTGGCGATTCCGCTTCCGGTTACAGGGGCCTGGACAGGCACCCTGGGCGCATGGGTCCTGGGCATGGACAAAAAAAAGGCTATCCTCGCCATCCTGGGAGGTGTCCTGGTGGCAGGCTTTTTCGTCAGTGTCCTCGTCGCCCTGCTGGGCGCCGGCGCCAAGATTATCTTTTTAAAGTCTTTTTAATCCTGGTTTACCGAGCCCAGGCCTCAGCGTCCTCTCATGCTTCCGGCCCTTCTCTTGAGGATTTTAGATTGATCCATGTCAGTTCGTGTCTGTTGTGCCAGAGATGCAGGATCTTGGATCCGGGAATCCTGGCGAAGAGATCCACCGTTTCCCTGTCGTACGAAGGTCCCTGCATCTTAATGGTGCAGACGAAGTTTTTCGCCAGGCCTGATTCCATCCAGGGCAGGATCCATTCATACAAGGCCCTGGGATAGCAGATCAGGTCCGAACAGAGCCAATCCACAGCCCCGCACTCTGAGGGCTTCAGGGTAAAGGCGTCGTGCTTGAGGTATTCGACGCCGGGCATGGCCAGTACCGAGGAATCCAAGGCTGCCCTGTCCACCGCCAGTACCTTCGCGCCTAGCTTTGCCAGGGCCCATGTCCAGCCGCCGGGACTGGCGCCGGCGTCAAGGCAAAAATCGCCGGGGCTAGGCAGCGCTCGAGCCATTACAAGCGCTTCCCAGAGCTTTCTGTACGCCCGGGAGGGGGGTCCCAGCCGGTCTTCCACAAATGAAAATTCCCCGTTGGGGAAGGGACTCGAGCAGAGCGCAGAGCCTAGAAGAAGATTTTCGCCCAGGAGGGTAAAGCCCCCCATGGGGCTCTGGGGCAGATCGAAGGGAAAGGTCTTAGCC
>JAEZSM010000019.1 GCA_023421875.1 Spirochaetota bacterium
CAGCAGGATCGTGACGGATAGAAAGCTCTGTTCCATGGGTCTATTGTACAGGTTTGGCGCTTCTTCGGACAGTGACCAGGGAGCTGGCCATGACGGCTGAGACAATCACGATGCCGCCTGCCACCGAGCGGGTTCCCGGCACTTCTTTAGTGGCAAGAAAGACCCAAAGCGGATTGAACAATGGCTCGATTATGGCAGTCAATATGCTCTGCAATGCCGTTATGCGTTTTATGCCGTAGGAAAAAAGCACCGCAGCCATGCCGATCTGGAAGACTCCCAGCATGAGAATGGAAAATACCGAGCCAGGGTTGAACGACGGAGGCGCTTGACCTATTGAAAACGGAATCGCGATGAGGGCGGTGAAAATATGCCCCAGGAGTATGGAGTCCAGCGGTCGGGCGTCTTTTTGCTTGCGCAGAAGAACGATGTTGAACGCAAAGGCGATGCCCGCTCCCACGGCGACGAGATCGCCCAGGAAATTGCCCTTGCCCAGGGAATCGGAGAAGAAGAGCAGCATGCCGCCGCACACCGTGACCAGGGCGAACCAGTGTTCGGGGCGGGGGTATTCCTTGAGGAAAAACGCCCCCAAAAACGCCACATACACCGGGGCGCCGTACTGGAGGAGAATCGCGTTGGCCGATGTCGTGAGCTTGTTTGCCAGGACGAAAAGAAGCATGGTGGCGGCATAAGCCAGGGCCGACCAGAGCTGGATTGATGAAAAATTAAGAACTGGCCGCCCGTGGAGGACAAAAAACAAAAAAACCGCCGCGATGGCGCTGCGGATGCCGGCGATGGCGAAGGGCTGCCAATCCAGCAGCTTGATGAAAATGCCGGCGGTGCTCCATAAAAGGGCGCAGCCGACCATGGCGAGAATGCCCGCGGTCTGGTCTGCCCTTCCTGGAGGCCCGACGGGGATTCTGTTTTTCAGCATGGCGGGAGTGTAGCAGATCCCCGAGACTAGGAAAAGCCAGGGCAGACAGGATGGGCCTTGAGAGCGGAACAAGCCCGACCACCAACCAGCATTGTACAGCCCAGCCTTCGCCGCAGCCTTGCTCTCCAGTTGCGGTAAAAGACTTATTCGGGCATCATGGACTGCAGCAATGGATCAGGACAAAGCGCAATACATAAAAATGACCGAGCGGCCCATAGGTCCGCTCATCGGTTCCCTCGCCGTACCGACCATAGTCAGCATGATGGTGACTGCCATCTACAACATGGCAGACACTTTTTTCGTCTCCAAGCTGGGCACCAGCGCATCGGGGGCTGTGGGTATAGTATTTTCTCTGATGGCGATCATTCAGGCTGTGGGCTTTACCGTCGGCATGGGTTCGGGCACCTGGAATTCAAGGCTTCTGGGGCAGAAAAAGACGGAAGAAGCCTCCAGCGTCGCTTCCAGCGGCCTCAGCCTGGCCGTGATCATAGGCCTGGCGCTCAGCATTGTCGGGTTGAGCAATCTGGATGGGTTGATGCGAATTTTGGGCGCCTCGAGCACTATTCTGCCCTATGCGCGGGACTACGCCCGCTTTATTCTTCTGGCTGCCCCGATAATGTCAGCCTCCTTCGTGCTCAACAATATTCTCAGGGCCGAAGGCAAGGCCAAGTTCGCGATGATTGGCATAGGCACCGGCGGAATGCTCAATATTGCGCTGGATCCTCTTTTTATTTTCGCATTCGAACTGGGCATAGCGGGAGCGGCCATCGCGACTGCCGTAAGCCAATGCGTGAGTTTTCTCATTCTCCTGACAGTTTTTTTGCGCGGAAAGACTATTGTAAAGCTCAAGCCCAGAGCTGTATCGAAAAAAATCCGGGTCTACCTGAACATTCTTACCTTTGGGCTGCCTTCCTTAAGTCGGCAGGGTTTGGCGAGCATTTCGACCATTTTGATCAACACAAGCGCAGCTGTCTACGGAGACGCTGCGGTGGCTGCCATGGCCATAACGGGAAAAATATTCCTGTTCATCTTTTCCATCACCCTGGGCATCGGGCAAGGCTACATGCCTGTCTTGGGCTACAATTACGGAGCCAAAAAATTCGATCGCGTACGGAAGGCATTCTTCTTCACTCTGAAGACTAACACGCTTATCATCAGTGTCCTTGCCCTGGGCGGCTTTTTTACGGCAGAAGCCTTGATTCGTTTTTTCATAGCCGCAGATCCGGAGGTGATCAGGATCGGAGCCCGGGCTTTCCGCTACTTATGCATGTCCATGCCGCTGATCAGTCTGGGTGTTGTCTGCAATATGACCTTCCAGTCCCTCGGAAAGGCGTGGACAGCGACCATGCTGGCAACCCTCAGGCAGGGAATCTGCCTAATACCCTTGATTCTCATCCTGCCCCGCCTCATGGGGCTCAGGGGCATTCAGCTAGCCCAGCCCGGAGCTGATCTTTTGACCTTTCTCTGCTGCATACCCTTCACGGTCCATTTCTTCAGGCTTTTAGGGCGGGAAGAAAAAAAGCTGTCCGAGTAAGCCGCCAAGGACGAAAAACCCGCCAAAATTCGGGCGCAGTCCAGAATATACGCCGGAAAGCCCTATAGGGGCCGAGAGCTGTTGGTCCTTTCGCCTTCCAGTCTAGCGCTCCAGCTTTCTGTACACGATCCTGTGGGGCCTGTCGGCCTCGGCGCCCAGCTGCTGACGCCGCCATTCGGCGTATTCCGACCAGTTGCCGTCATACCAGGTGACGCCGGAGTCGCCCTCGAAAGCAAGAAGATGGGTGCAGACCCGGTCTAAGAACCAGCGGTCGTGGCTGACCACCAGGGCGACTCCGGCGAAGCTGTCCAGGGCCTCTTCGAGGGCCCTCATGGTATTGACGTCCAGGTCGTTGGTGGGCTCGTCCAGCAGCAGCACGTTGGCTCCCTCTTTGACCATCATGGCTAAGTTGAGCCTATTGCGCTCGCCGCCGGAGAGGACGCCCACCTTGCGCTGCTGATCCTGACCCGAGAAGTTGAACCACGAGCAGTAGGCGCGGGAGTTGACTTCTCGCTTGCCGCCCAGAACGATAAGGTCCTGGCCGTCGGAAAGCAGTTCCCATACCGATTTTTCGGGGTCCAGGGAGGCGCGCATCTGGTCGGCATAGGCCAAGACCACCGTGTCGCCCAGGCTTATGCTGCCCGAGTCAGGTTTTTCCTTATCGGTGATCAGCTTTAACAGTGTCGTCTTGCCCGCTCCGTTGGGGCCCACTATACCCACCACGGCCCCGGGCGGGACTTCGAAGGAAAGGTCCTCAAACAAGAGCTTGTCGCCATAAGCTTTGGATAGCTTGTCCGCCTTGATGACCACCTTGCCCAGGCGAGGTCCGGCGGGGATTGTTATTTTCGATTCCTTTACCCGTTCCCTGCCGTCGTCAGCCAGGAGCTTTTCGTAGCGCTCGATGCGGGCCTTGCTCTTGGCATGCCTGCCCTTGGGGCTCATGCCTATCCATTCCAGCTCCCGGGCCAGGGTGCGGGCCCGCTCGGACTCGCCTTTTTCCTCCTGCTCTAGCCGCTTTTTCTTCTGGTCCAGCCAGCTGGAGTAATTGCCCTTCCAGGGGATGCCTTCGCCCCTGTCCAGCTCGAGGATCCAGCCGGCAACATTGTCCAGGAAGTAGCGGTCGTGGGTAACCGCGATGACCGTGCCCTGATAGTCCCTCAGGTGTCGCTCAAGCCAGGCTACGGTTTCGGCATCCAAATGGTTGGTGGGCTCGTCTAAAAGAAGGATGTCAGGTTTTTTCAGCAAAAGCCGACAGAGCGCAACGCGGCGGCGCTCGCCCCCCGAGAGATGATCGACCAGCTGGTCCGCCGGGGGACAGCGCAGGGCGTCCATGGCGAAATCCAGCCTGGTATCCAGATCCCAGGCGCCCAGGGCCTCCAGTTTTTCCTGGAGGGCTGCCTGCTTGGTCGCGAGCTTGTCGAAATCCGCATCGGGGTCGCCGAACGCTTCGTTGACAGCGTCGAATTCCGCCAGAGCGTCCACGACCTCCTGCACCCCTTCGCTGACCACCTCGCGGACTGTCTTTCCCGCTTCCAGGTGAGGCTCCTGCTCCAAAAAGCCGACGCTGTAGCCCGGGGAGATGGACACTTCCCCGGCAAAGTCCTGGTCGGTGCCTGCCATAATTCGAAGGAGGCTGGATTTGCCAGAACCATTCAGGCCGATTACACCGATCTTGGCACCGTAGTAGTAGGAGATGGAAATATCCTTGAGAACCTGTTTGGTACCATGCTTGCGGGAAACCCGGTACATGGAATAAATGATTTTCTTGTCGTCGGTTGTGCTTGCCATAAAAAGAGCATAGCCGAAAATGTGTTTTGCGTCGCCTGGTCGGAGCCCCTACGCGGGCCGGGGCCGAAAAGATCACCGCGGATTTCAATACTTGTCAAAGCTCTTTCCTTCTCACTCGCTTCCTAGTAATTTTTATATATGAAAAAGTTAATTATTATCCTGGGCTTAGGAATACTAATCCTTGTCCCAGCACTCGTGGTGTTCGCGCAAAATTCAACGCCAGGGGAATCCAAGAGCCCGTCGGATATGCTGCCGGCCCCTTCCAGGAATACCCTGAGCTCAGCTACGGAGACGACAATGAAAGCTACCCAAGCACAAGCCCCCTGGGCTTCTTCACCGCCCTTTTCCAGCCATGATTTTTACAAGCCACTGCCCCTCCAAGCCGGTCCGGGCGAGGAAATCGCCATTCTGGCTGGAGGCTGTTTCTGGTGTCTGGAAGCGGTATACGAGAATATACCCGGCGTCATAGACGTGGTGTCGGGATACATAGGCGGAGACAACGACAGACCAAGCTATGAATTCGTATCCACCGGTCGCAGCGGCCACGCCGAAGCGGTATGGATTCGCTACGATTCTTCCAAAGTAACTTACGGCTATTTGCTGGACTACTTTTGGAAAATCCACGACCCGACCACCAAGGACAGGCAGGGCTATGATGTGGGCCCCCAGTACAGATCGGGCATTTTCTACATCGGCGAGACCCAGAAGGAAGAAGCCCTGGCGGCCATAAAGAAGCAGAGCCCCTGGTGGCTCTCGCCGATAGTCACGGAAGTGACCCCTGCCATCGATTTCTGGATAGCCGAGGAATCGCACCAGGATTTCTATCGGCGCAATCCCGACTACGGCTATTGCGCCGTGGTCATAGCGCCTAAGCTACAAAAAACCGGCTTCGGAAAATAATTTCCGAAGCCGGAGCGAGTGTATATAAAGCCGGAGAGGCAGGAGGCGGCCTTTCTGGCACTATACCTATACTATTTTTTGGCTCAATCCTTCTTTCAGTATTTTAACAGCTGGTTCTGGAATGCCCGGAGATGGTTCTCCGAACCGTTTCTCAGGTTGGTGAAGAGCACCTTGAGGTCTTTGTTCTCGGCGCTCTGGATGAGATCGGTGGCCAGGAAGCGATCGTACATAGCGATGTTGTCGATCTCGGCCTGGACGCCGGTCTTATAGGCTTCCAGCAGGCTGGCGGGAATGTGCAGGTGGGCGCTTGAGTCGTCAGCCGGGAAACTCAAGTCATAGGCCGCGTAGGCATCCTTCAGCCAGGCAAGGTGGTTTTCTTCGGCCTTCATGATATTGCTGAAGGGACGAATGGTGCCGAACTTCTTCATGATCGCCACGTATTCGCCGCGAGCCAGGTACTCGTCCTGGGCTGCGTAGAGGAGCATATCCTCTATGGTAAGCGATTCATCGGCCTTGGCCGCCGCGTTTCCATAGAGTCCAGCTGTTTCTCCAGCATCGGCGTCTGCCACCGCAAGGGCTACAACCGCCATGAGTGATAAAGCAATAACTCTTACTGTTCTTTTCATTCTAATTCTCCTTACTCTTTAACGTCGCTCCAGCGGTATTCATTGAATTCCCGGTCTTTGCCGAATCAGCATTGCTGATTGCGGAGCTACAATATATTGAGCAATAAGCGTGCCAAGAAGTGTATAAATTATATTTATATATATTATAACAAGATGATAAAAAAATAGCGCCAGCCCTTGCACAGAGCCGGCGCCTTTGGCAGCTTTTTATTCCCCTATGGGAAAAAATTACCCTTGTCGGGAGAGGAACTCCGCCTCGATGTCCTTGAAGTAGCGGACAGTTCCAACCTTGAGCTCGAGGGTTGCGTCGTCGTCGCAGACGATAAGGGCCTTAGGGTGGAGCTGTAGGCAGCTCATGGTCCACATGTGGCTGACCCCGTCTTCGACGCCGTGCTTTAAGGCGCGGGCCTTGCCTTGGCCCGTGACGAGTATCATCACTTCCCGGGCGTCCATCACTGTTCCCACGCCAACGGTAAGGGCTGTTGACGGAACCTTGTTGATATCGCCGCCGAAGAAGCGGCTATTAGCGATCCGCGTGTCTTTGGTGAGGGTTTTTACCCTTGTTCGGGACGAAAGGGAGGAGCCGGGCTCGTTGAAGGCGATATGGCCGTCGGCGCCCACGCCGCCGATAAAAAGGTCCACGCCGCCCGCGGCCTGAATACTCGCTTCGTAGGCCCGGCACTCTGCGTCCAGGTCCTTGGCCATACCGTTTAGTATATTGACGTTTTCTCTTTTTATATCAATATGGGAAAAGAAATTATCCCACATAAAACGATGATAGCTCTCAGGATGGTCCTCGTCGAGGCCTACGTATTCGTCCATATTGAAGGTGACGACATTTTTAAAGGAAACCCGTCCCGCCTTGTACAGTTCGATAAGTTTCTTGTACATGCCCAGTGGCGTAGAACCGGTGGGAAGGCCTAAAACGAAGGGTCTGCCCTGGGGGCCTCGGAGGATTCTTTCCGCGACATGATTGGCTGCCCAGGCGGCGACAGATTCGCTGGTGGCTTGGATTATGACTCTCATTGCGATACTCCTTTTTACCATCCGACGTGAGAATGCGAACCTCGGGCGCGATGGCAGCGTCGGCGGCGGCACGGGACAGCGGATCGCCGTTTTTCAAGGCGGCGGGACGAAAGGGCTGCTCAGGCTCCGGAGACGAATGTGCCTCGAACCATACACATTATTACGGTGAAATCCCGGGACAGTAAAGTAAGATCGGCGAAAAAACCAGGGGAGATTTCGCCTAGGCGATTCAATCTGAGGATTCGCGCAGGGTTGGATGCGGCCATTTTTACGGCGATTTCCGGAGCTATGCCGTAATCGACCAGGTTTTTGAGTCCCTCCACCATCGTGAGGGCGCTGCCTGCGATAACCCCGTCGGCGGCGCGGAGGAAGAGCCCGTCCGACAGCAGCACTTCTTCACGATTGGCAATAAAGGGGCCGTCTTTCTGTTCCGTGGGCTTGAGGGCATCGGTGACCAGGACGATGTTCGTGCTAGGCTTGTCCCGCACCAAGAGCCGTATAAGATCGGGGTGTACATGCTTGCCGTCGGCGATGATCTCGCAGCTCAAATCGGATTGGATGAGGATCGCCCCGACTGCATTGGGATTTCTGTGATCGAGCCTGCTCATGGCATTGAAAAAATGGGTTGAGTGACGAATGCCCGCCTGCATGCCTTCGATCATATTTTCGTAGCTGGCGTCGGTGTGGCCAGCCTGGAGTACGATGCCTGTCTTGGCGCAATAGAGGGCCAGTTCGCGCATGCCTTTGAGTTCCGGGGCGACGGTCATGTTGACGATGTGACCTTCGCTAGCCTCGTAAAGCCTGTGCATCAGATCGATGTCCACGGGCCTGGTGAATTCGCCCCGCTGGACGCCTAACTTGGCGGGCGAAATAAAGGGACCTTCAAGATGGACCCCCGCTATCTTCGATCCAGGCTCCAGTCCCATGGCCGCAATAATCGCCCGAATGCCGGCGATCATATCCTCCTCGGACATGGGGTAGAGTGTGGGACAGAAGGTGGTGACACCGTAGGCGGCAAGGGCCTTGGACATGGCGAGGATCGAGTCGGTGGAAAGATCCTCGGTGCCGAAACCCGCAAAGCCGTGGATGTGTGAATCGATGAGGCCGGGGATGAGGTAGGCGCCCTTGGCGTCTATGAAGTCGACGTCCGGGGAAAAGTGTTTTTGCTTGAAGCGCCGCTCGGAAAAAAGGTCGATGATGCTGTCCTCTTCCACGAGAACAGCGCTCTCGGGCATGAGGGCGTATCCGGCCACGACGGTGGCGTTGTGAATGCAGGTCTGCGGCATCTGCTCCTCCCTGCGGCGCCCCGGCGAGCCGCTGCAGGCGGCTCGCCGGGGCCTTTATTCAGCTTTTGCTTACTCCTGGGTCGAAGGACTTTCTTGCTGGGGCGCGACTGCTTCCGGCCCCGGCGCAGTTTCAGTTTCCGGCGCAGGGCTTGCTTCCATCGCCGCGCTGTCCTGCTCCGCCTCCGCATCCTGTTCGGGCGGATTTACGGCCTGCTCCCATTCGACTTTTATCTCTTCCAGGATCGCGAAGATTTCATGGTCTTCAGGGTAAGATTTAGAAAAATAGGTCTTCGCGGCGGATAAATCCAAAAGCCCCAGCCGAAGCTCATCCGCGCTCATCGCTACCTCCCCGTGCAGGATAGCCCGGTAGAAATAGAATGAGGCCATGGCGTCATCGCCGCCTGCTTTGGCAATCGCCCTGTCCAGGTACCTGAAACCGGAGTCCGGGTCGTTGGCTGAAAGCCAGGTGGAAAGCAGGGAACGGACGACCTCGGGGTCTCCTGCGAAGGCTTGGGTCACCTTGTCCGCGGCGGCATCGGCGGCTGGCGAATCACCCAGCTGGACCGCGACCAGATGCCGGATCAGGCCAGGGGTGGACTCGCCGGGAAAGCTCGACTCGAGTCCGTCGATATACTTCGTCAGCTTTTCCTGATCCAGGGCGCTCAGGCCGGCCCTTATCGCCACGATATAGCCATCGTTCAGCTCATAGTCATCGGCAGCGCCGGCTATAATCTTGTCCGCCAGGGGATAGACCTCTTCGAGGCGGCCGCTGGACAGGTAAACCTCGGCGAGGCGGAGGGTAAGGGCATTGCTGTCAGGAGAAAGCTCGAGCGCCTTTACCAGGATTTTTTCTGCCCCTTCGAAGCGCTGGAGCGCCAGGAGCATACCCGACTGCCTGTCCAGGCTGTCGGCTGTGAAAAGATCGTAGGCCAGGGCTCTGTCATAGTTTTCAACGCCTTTGACCAGGACTTCCTCGTCGGAGAGCAGCCATTGACCCTGGTAATTCTGCCAGACTGTGTGGTAATAATCGCCCATTTTCAACGAGAGGGCCGGGGGAATTGCCTCTCCTCGCTCTTCCAGGGAATCGGTGATCTGGGCGGGGTTGAATTCGATAGGATCTCCGGTATCGGGAGCGCCGAAGCGGAGCATCTCCAGGTTTTCGCCTTCTGCCAGATCGACAAAACCATAGAGAAGGTGCATGGTCGTCTGAGCGTGTCCGTCCAGGGCCAGGCGGATCTTTTCGGCCAGCAGGAAGGGATTTATGTTTTCCGGATCGGCTTCTGACAGGGTTGTCCAGGCGCTTTTCCACTTGCCTTCGGAAACCAAGGCTTCCACCCTGCCGAGAACTTCCCGGTCCTGCTCGGCAGCATCGCCGAAAAGCGCCTCGAACGAGGGCTCCAGCGCCGGGGCAAGATCTGTGGGGGCAGTGGCCGTATCGGCAGCCGCTTCAGTCGTCTGATCTGTCTGGGCAAAGGCCGAAACCCCGAAAAATAAGAATACAAGGGAGAAAAAGAGGCCAAGTACCGGCCTTACGTTTTTGAAGACGATGCGCATTCAAACTCCTTTATTTTCTCATCGTACACCACATCGGTGGGAGAGGAGAACTGATAATATACTAGCAACACAGGAACTTGGAATATAAAGCCAATCGAACGACTTTCAAAAGTCTGTTAACTTTTGAAAGTCGCTTTGTAGTTTCGTCATTTTTTATGCCAAAGGCATGAAAAATGACGAAACGTACGCATCATAAAGGTAGTTTTTGCAAAACTCGTCTGACTTTTGCAAAAACCCCAATAGAAAAAACAAAAGACTTTTTAAGGCTGGCTCTACCTATTGAACAAAGCAAGAGGGCTTCAGTATCATGCCGCGGCGCTGAAAAGTCACTTAAAAAAGCGCCAAAAGAGACCAAATCATGCAGCCAGCCCTGTGGAACAGCACCCTTATGCGGCGTTTCAGCGCCCTGGACAGGATATACGGTAGAATCGAGAGCAGCCAGCAGGATTTCAAGCGGGCCTCGGACCGAGCGGGCAACCCTATCGCCTGCCCGATCCGTTGCGGAAGCTGCTGTGTCCACTTCACTCCGGATGTCACGCCGCTGGAAGCCGAGCGACTGGCCTACTATCTTCTCGTGGAGCGAAAAGACCTTATCGATCACTTTTTCAGTCAATTAAACAAATCGGCGAAGGCAGGGGAAGCCTGGACTGGGGATAGCGCCTGCCCATTCTGGAATCCGGAGAGGCCGGGAGAAAACTGCATGGTCTACCCTGCCCGGGCCCTAGTGTGCAGGCTTTTCGGGTACTGCGCCGTCCTGGACAAGGAAGGGCGGCCGAGCTTTGCCCTCTGCGACAAGATGCCCTCCCTGGCCGGCCGCCAGGAAAGGATCTTCAGCGGGGAAGCTATGCTGCAGGGGCTTTTTGGACGGCGTCCGCCCTTGATGGACGAATTCTCCAGGGAAGTCCTGGCCCTCGATCCCTCCGGTGCGGGCCAGCGGCGCTCGGTCATAGAAGCCCTTCCCACTGCGCTGGAGAAAATTGCTCTTCTGCTCCAGCTGGCCGAGGCTGACGCGGACCAAAGCGACGCTGCCCTGAGCCCGAGCGAGGCTGACTCCGACCCGGATGATTTTCCGATCGCAAGCTGAGTACTGACGAATTTTTTAAGGCCACCAAGCCCCTAAAAGGCAGTCGATACTCTTGCTCGCGCTGAATCGCAACCGGCTCCGACCTTGCAAAACAAACGCGCCGAGGCTAGGGTAAGAGCAGTCCGAAGCAAACGCAGATGAAAAAATATCTTGTACTGGCAGGCAATATAGGGGCCGGAAAATCCACCCTCGTGAGCCTGCTCTCGAAAAAGCTGGGCTACCTGCCCTATTTCGAGCCTGTAGCGGAAAATCCCTTTCTCAAGGATTTCTATGCGGACATGAGGCGCTGGGCCTTCCACTCCCAGGTATTCTTCCTCACCAGCAGGGCTAAAGCCCACCGCAGGCTTACCGGCGACATGCGCTCGGTGGTCCAGGACAGATCTCTCTACGAGGATGCCGAAGTCTTCGCGAAAAACCTCTACCGTCAAGGAGCCATGGGAGAGCAGGAGTGGGCTACCTACATGGAACTATATCAGACCCTCGCCTCGATCCTCCCGCCCCCTGACCTTGTCATCTATATCCGCGCTTCGGTGGACACCCTTAAAAGCCGCATAGCGAAACGCGCCAGGGACTTCGAAACCTCCATCCCCGAGTCCTACCTCCTAGGCCTCAACAGCCTCTATGAGGAATGGATCCAAGGGTTTACTCTCGCTCCCGTACTCACCATCCCCGGCGATAGATTCGACTTTGTGGAAGACTCCCGGGACCTCTTTGCCATCTGCGCCACGGTGAAAAAGCGTCTCCAGGACCCCCAGAACCTGCTCTTCCCCTACGAGATGTAGGCCTTGCCGCGCGTTTCGCCGAAATAGCGCGCGGCTGTCGAAGTGTTTACTCGTATATCAAAGCCAACCTTGTTCCCTATACCAGCGGCATGTTTCTTCTATGGCCTCGGCAGTGCCTATCGACGGCGAAAAACCCAAAACCCGCTTTGCTTTTTCGGCTGAAAGAACCCAGCTCTGTTGGCGCATTTCCAGAAGCTTGTTTTTGTCCAGGAGCAGCGGCTCTCTTGTAAAAGGTTTCAGCAGCTCGAACAGAAGCGCAGCCGCTCCAACCAAGGCCTCGGGCAGCTGAACCCGGGCTGTTTTTTTTCCCAGCGCAGCTTCGATCATGCCGGAAAACTCATCCCAGTCCCAAGGCGAGCTGTCGGTTATGAAGAAGGCCTGGCCATAGGCCCTCGGATTGAGGACGCAGTCTGCGACAGCCTCTGCCAGCGTTTTTATATACACGAGAGACATGATTTTCCTGCTTCCCACGACCAGACGAAGCCCGCGTCGCACCAGCCTAAAATAGTGGAGAAAGTCCCGATCCCGCGGCCCGTAGACCCCCGGAGCCCTGATGCAGGTGCAGCGCATCGTTTTTGCGGCCTCATAGGCCTGGAGCGCCGTTTCCATCGCAGCCTTGCTCCGCCCGTAAGGCGTCAGCGGCCGCATAGGATCGTCCTCCGAGGATGCCGCTCCATCGATATTGGGGCCCATTACCGCCTGGGAACTCATGGCGATAATGTGCCGTGGGCCGGCGGGAAGCGAAAGAGCCGCTTCCACGAGATTCACCGTGCCGTCCCTGTTAGCCGCCAGGAAATCCGCTTCCTCCCTGGCCCGGGTAAGGCCGGCTGCATGGATGACCGCATCGCAGTTTTCAAGAACCGGCCCAAGACTTTGCCGCTCATCGAGGCTACCATCGAAAAACCGAACCGGCTTCTCCGCGAGCCAGCGCAGATCGGAAGTCTTCCGAACCAGGCACTGAACCTCATGACCGCGGCTCAGCAATGAATCTACGATGTGGCTTCCGATAAAACCCGTACCCCCGGTTACGGCGATGCGCATGCGGTTCTCCTGTTTTCCCGTACTTCCCTTAGGCGATACTATACCAGGAACTTCGGGGCTTCAATTATTGGCTGATTTGCCCCCGGCCTGCTTTATCGATACCTTAGAACCCAGGCATGTAACCCTAAATGGAGGATTTCATATGGCAAACATTACGTTCAAAGGCAATCAGGTAACTACCGTTGGCAGCCTGCCCGCTGTGGGCTCGACTGCCCCCGAGTTCTCCCTCACCCGCGACGACCTTTCGGATACGGGCCTCGCCCAGTTCGCCGGCAAGGTCAAGATACTCAACATAGTACCCAGCCTGGATACCGGCGTCTGCGCCGCCAGCGCCCGGGCCTTCAACAAGGCGGCAGAGAGCCTCGGCACTGTGGTAGTGCTGACCATAAGCCGGGATCTGCCCTTCGCCCAGAAGCGCTTCTGCGAGGCCGAGGGCATCAAGGCCGTCGTTCCCCTCTCGGAGCTGCGAGACCGCGAGTTCGGTAAACGCTATGGCGTAGAGATGACAAGCGGCCCCCTGGCCGGCCTGCTCTCCAGGGCTGTTGTCGTGCTGGACAGGAACAACAAGGTCGTCTACACCCAGCAGGTCCCCGAAATAGCCCAGGAGCCCGATTACGCCGCAGCCCTGGCCGCAGCCAAGTCGGCTCATTAGGCTCCATCTTCCCGGGCTGGCGAGGAGGGGATTTTTTCGGCGGCTCAACGGTAAAACTAATCACTAAACGGTAGATAAAAAGGGTTGTCCGCATTTTCGGACAACCCTTTTTTCATTAATCCAGTAGCATAAAGACAGCTCTAGCGCTCCCAGCGCTCCAGGATTTTCAGGTATCTGCCTTTGACTTCCGACACCACATCTTCCCAGGTCCGGCATAGTGTGCTTTGAGCCGTCTCGGCGATTTTTTCATACTCTTCCTCGGCGCTGAGCGCCTGGACTATTCTCTGCGCAAAACCTTCTCTGTCGTTCTCGCTCAAATATCCGTTGATTCCGTCCTTTATTACCTCGGCTGCGGTCGCTCCCTTTATGAGCACCGAGGGAGTCTTGAAGGCGGCGGCTTCCCGTACAACCAAGGGAGCGTTGTCATAGAGCGAAGGAAAGAGAAAGACATCGCCCCGGGCGTAGATAGCCTGGAGGATCTTTCTGTCGAAGACGACATTGTGGAAAATGACCCTATCGGCGATGCCGAGATCCTCAGCCAGGCCTATCAGCTGGGTTTTTGCATACCCGTCGCCGACAAAGACCATGCGAAAATCGGGCAAAGACTGCATCACCAAGGGCAGGGACTCAAGGAGGAACTCGAGGTTTTTCTCCAGAATATGCTGACCTACGTAGAGACCTACCCGATGTCCCTCCGGTAGCTTCAGATAGTCGGCGCCTTGTTTACGATAGTCGCCGATATCCTTTACAGGAGTCATGTCTATACCGTTTTCCATTACTTCGTAGGGGCCTTTATACCCGTATTCCCGCAGGGTCCTGGCTACCGATTCCTGGGGAACCCATACATGGTTCACGCTGTAATAAAAATCGACTATCCGCTTGATCTGATCGTCAACGATGGACTTGATGGCGAATATTCGCTGAAAATCATCCCTGTACTTGGAATGGAAGGTGGCGATGATGGGAATTCCCTTGGCCTTAGCGACCCTTCGGGCGAAAATGCCGGCGGTAAAAGGGCTGTGGGCGTGAACAATATCGAAATCTCTGTTCTTGAGGATGTATTGGAGACGCAGATCCAGGTCGGGGAGGCCAATCCGATAGGGAGGCCTGACGATCGTGGGCATGGATAAGAAGCGTATAACTTTAAAGGGCTCCTGGTCTTCATAGTTCGGGACATAGGGCGTAACGACATAGGTGGGACCCAGGGTTTTTTCGAGCCAATACGCGTAGTTTTTTACGGTTATGGTAACCCCGTCCATTATAGGGACGTACCCGTCGTTGAAGAGACCAGTCGTTATACTCATTATATGGACCATACCGATGGATGGGCGCAAAGTCAACTAAACCCGCGTAGAGGAGGGGACCCAGATGCGGCGGTCGGAATTCGATGCTCTATTCCGCAGTCACGTCGCAGCCGCGGCCGCCGCAGATGCGCAATAGTTTCTCGTAGCTCAGGGGAACCCCGGTGGCGTCGTTGCCCGCGGCGGGGTAGACGGTCTCCCAGGCTTTGAGGCTGTCGTCGACGTAGATTTCCATGCCCTCCAGGCCGAAGGGGCAGACGCCGCCGGGCCAGAAGCCGGTGAGTGCGAAGGTTTCCTCAGCCTTGGTCATGGACATCTTTTCGCCGCAGAGCCGCTTGATCTTGCCGGAGGAGACCTTTTTATCCCCGGCGCAGACTACCATGACCACGCGGCCGGAGGCCCCTTTAAAAAGTAGGCTCTTGGCTATCTGGCCCACTTCGACACCGATCTTGGCCGCCGCGGTCTCGGCGGTGGGGGTCGAGCCTTCCTCGAACTCCAGGGCCGAAAGGCCTTCGGCATGGAGAATTTTTTGTACTTTGTCGGGTATCATGGCTTCCAATAATGGCACAGCCAGGCGGCGGGGGTCAACGCAAGGCCTTCCCTGCCCCGGTGCAAGCTCCTCATTCCCAGCGAGTCAGGGCCCGGGCGATGACCTGGGAATCCCTGAGGATGACAGAATGGAATTCTCCCTGCCCACACCTTCTCCAGCAGGCTTTGAGCTGTTCTCCCCGTTTTGCTTCCGCGATGAAATCGACCTTGATTCTCCTGGCCGGTCCGGTGCCTCGCTCTTCGGGCGGGATAGCGTCGCAGAGCCAGTTGACGAAATAGGCGTTGTTCACGTGGCCGTTGTTGTCGATATGGCGGGGCGCCACATCGAGGCCGAAAGTCTGGGCCCAGCCCGCATCTTGAGGATTGCCTGGCAGTTCGGCAGGGAAGAGGCCGGGCTCGTTGAGGCCGGGGGAAAGATCGGCGTAGGGCAAAGGCCTGTCTACCCGCAAGCCTGGATCGAGTATCCGCTCAGGCCGAAGCGGACGGGCTATATTTATATCGTATATGAAATAATCATACAGAGCCCCGGCCATGCGGCGCCCCTGGGAATCGAGCAACTCCATGCAGCGCATGGCGAATATTCGCTCGGTTCCGAAGGGCCAGGTCCTCACCACTACCCTATCGCCGGTAAGGGGTAGTCTTTCAATTTCGATATCGATCCGGGAAAGCATCCAGGTCCGTCCGAGGGCAAAGAGGGCTTCCATGCCGATCCCCAACTTGGCCGCATGCTCTCCCGCCGCCTCCTGGAAAAAATTGGCCAGGGCGAAGGGCCGCAAAGGCCCGCCGTACCCGCAGTCGTACCCACGTATCACATGTTCAGTTTCGAGCGCTTGAATCGCCATGGAATACACTATAATAAAAAAAGCCTGGCTGCGTAAGACGTGTTATACTTTAAAAAGAAGGATACGACAGTGTGTGGAATAGTTTCCTTAGCCTATGGCGCCGATGTGAGGGGTTTGGGTAAAACCGCCGAATCGCTGCTTCTCCGGCTGGAATACCGGGGCTACGACTCCACCGGCGCCGCTTTTATCGATGCCAGGGGGAAGGTCCTGCTGAAAAAGGCGGTGGGCGCCCCATCCAAGGTCTGCCCGGCCTTGGACATCGCCAAAGCCTCGGGTCAGCGCTGTATAGGCCAAGTGCGCTGGGCGACAAGAGGCTCCGTATCGGAAGCCAGTAGCCAGCCACACCATGTACACTGCCTGCGGGAGCTTATAGGGGCCCATAACGGCTATATCGACAATTTGGAGCCGATACGGACCTGGCTTGGCTTTAGGGGGCACGCCCTCGTTTCGGACAATGACGGGGAGGTCTTGGTCCACCTGGTAGAGGAGCATTACGCGGCCAATCAGAGCCTGCGCAGCGCCGATCTGTCAGCGCTGCGGCAGGCTTACGCCGCCTCTGGCCTGCGCATCGGCGTGCCCGACGCCGTGCTTCGCATGATCGATGCCCTGCGCAAGGCCCAGGTCCTCGCCCAAGGGGCCTACGCTGCCATTTTCGCCGATCCCGGCCTGCCGGGCATCTTCGCCGTCAACGCCGGCTCCTCACTCTACGCCGGAATAGGCCGGGACGAGGAAGGTGGCTTTGTCATGGCATCCTCAGACCTGACTTCGGTCTTGTCCAAGACCCGCTCCCTGATTCCGATCCCCGAAGGCGAGGGGCTTTGGTTTTCCGATTCCGGCCTCGTAGGCTTTAGCCTGTCGGGGAAGCTCAGGTTTTTCAAGCCTCTTCCGCGGCGGTCGAAGGTATCCTTCAAAGAGACTGAACTGGACCCGAAGTACAGGCATTTCATGCTGCAGGAGATCATGGCGGGTCCCAGCATGATCGACCAGCTCTTGAAGTATTATTTTGTTCCCATTCAAGAAAGACCCTTGAGCGGCGTTTTTGACGGAATCGAAGATCGGTGCCGCGAGTCAGCCGACGCTTTCCTTTCGGCAATAGAAGAACCTGCGTTGAGCGATATCATCGGCAGGACCGATACGCTTTTTTCATCAGATTCATGGCGACTGCTGCGGTCGGCGATTGATTCATCGGGCTTTGATTCCATGCCGCAATCCGATTTTCAATCCGACGAAGCGGAACTTATGGCGGAGCTTTCGGAAAAAAATGCAAAAACGTTGAGCGATTTTAAGATTCTTGACTCGATTCTATTATGGTCAAAACGAAAAGCGATTTCTGAATACGTCGACCAGTTTCGCACAACGCTGCTCGGAACAAAATCTTCGGGCGGAAGAATCTATCTGGCCGCTTCGGGCAGTTCTTACCACGCCGCTCTAACGGCCGCCTATTTTTTCAATGTTCTGGCCCGCATCCCCGTATATGCCTGCAATCCCGGCATTTTCAGGTCAATGTACCTGGCGAGCCTCAGGGACGACGATGTCCTCATCGGTATAAGCCAATCCGGAGAAACGAAAGACCTTGTAGACGTGTTCGCCGAGGTAAAGGATAAATTCCCCGCTGTACGGCGCGCCAGCCTGGTAAACAACGAAAGTTCGCGGCTTGCCAGGGAGCTCTCGGATTTTTACCTGCCCATGCTCTGCGGCCCCGA
>JAEZSM010000079.1 GCA_023421875.1 Spirochaetota bacterium
TCCAGCAGAGAGGAATACCCCGACAACCCCCAACGCTTTGCCCTGCTCTCGAGAGCCGCCTTCCAGCTCTGCAGAAAATTGAACTGGATTCCGGATATCCTGCATGCCCACGACTGGCCTACCGCACTTGTCCCGGTGTATCTATCGACCCTGGAAAGAAAGGACGAATTCTCCGAAACGGCCAGCGTTCTGAGCATCCATAACCTGGGCTATCAGGGGCTCTATCCCAAGGAACATTTTCCCTTCTTCGGACTGGACTGGACTTCCTTCCACGGCGCGGGTATCGAATTCCACGACTCCATCAACCTGCTCAAGGCGGGCATCTGCAGCGCCGACTGCCTGAGCACCGTCTCGCCCACTTACGCCAGGGAGATCCAGACTCCAAGCTACGGCTTCGGCCTAGACGGATTGCTCCGCTATAGAAGCAGAGACCTCGTGGGCATCCTCAATGGGGTGGACTACAGGGTCTGGAATCCTGAGATCGATCCGCATATTCCTGCCACCTATTCGGTGCATAAAATGGAAGGCAAGGCAGTCTGCAAGCAGGCTCTCCAGGAGAGCTTCGGCCTGCCCCTGGATCCCGGCATACCCCTTGTCGGCATGGTAGCTCGGCTTACCGAGCAGAAGGGCATCGAAGAAATGTTCGGCAGGGGTTTTGGCGCGATTCCCGAAGTGTGCCGGAGCATGGCGGTGCAGTTCGCCGTCATTGGCTCGGGAGAAGCATGGTGCGAAGAGGAACTCAAAAACCTTTCGAAGCGCTTTTCCAACTTCAAGGCGAAAATTGGCTACGACGATGGGCTCGCCCATCTTGTCGAGGCCGGTAGCGATTTCTTCCTCATGCCCAGCCGCTATGAGCCCTGCGGCCTTAATCAGATGTACAGCCTCCGCTATGGAACCCTGCCCATCGTGCACAGGACCGGTGGCTTGGCAGACAGCGTGCAGAACTATGTGCAGGAGACGGGGGACGGCACGGGATTCATGTTCGACGACCTTACGCCCCGGGCCCTGTACAACACCGTCGGGTGGGCTGTCTGGGCCTGGTATAACCGGGGCGCCCATATCGATATGATGCGCGCCAAGGCTATGACCAGAGTGTTCTCCTGGGAGAAATCCGCCCGGGAGTATACGGCGCTCTACAGCAGGGCTCTCGCCCTCGGACGTTCCCGCTTTCTGTAACCTCGGGGTTCCGCCTTGCTTTAGTTGTGTAGATCAGAATCAGAGGTAAGGGTGAAAAAAGAAGAGAAGGTTTACGACTATAATCGACAGAAGGTCAGAGACAGCCTCCTGTCGGGCTTTAAAAGAACCAGGGGCGAGTCCACCGTCGCCGATATTGCCGCGCTCACAGGACTTCCCCTTCCCCAGATAAACGCCGAGCTCCCTGCCCTGGTTGACGAATACGGCGCCAGGCTCAAGGTCACCGAAAAAGGCGAGCTCCTCTACTCTTTTCCTAAAGGAATGAAAAGCCGGTACAAGGGCTTCGGTCCAGGCGCGAAACGCTTTTTGAGAACCCTGGGCAAGGCTGCGTCGGAAGTATCCAAATTCCTTTTCAAGACATGGATTCTCGTCATGCTGGGGGGCTACTTTATCATCTTCCTCGCCCTAGCGCTGTTTGCCCTGCTCGCCTCGGTGGCTGTCCAGTTCGGCGGCAGCGGACGCAGCGATTCGAGAAGCAGTTCCAGGGGAGGGGGACTGGGAGGCCTCTGGCTCACCACCAGACTCTTTGACAGCCTTATCCGCATTTGGTTTTATTCAGAACTCTTCAAGCCTCCCCAGGAACGTTTCGGCCAGGCCAGGGCTAAGCCCCAGCGCCGACCCCTGCACAAGGCTGTCTTTTCCCATGTCTTCGGCGACGGGGATCCCAACGTCGACTGGGATGAGGTGGAAAAAAAGACCGTCATAGCCTTTCTCCAGACCCACAAGGGCATCATGAGCATGGCGGAGTTCATGGCCATAACCGGCCTAGAACCCCAGGAGGCCGAAACTGCGGTCAACAAGTATCTGCTGGAGTTCGAGGGCAGCCCCGAGGTGAGTCCCGAGGGCAGTATCTACTTTGCCTTTCCGGGTCTTTTACGCCGCATGGGCAGCACCCCGGAGTTCATCGGTTCCAGCGTCAAGCTCAAACGGCTTCACAAGTTTTCTTCCAACAGTCCCAAGGCCGACAGAACCTTCAGGCTGATTAACGGGGTCAATATCGTATTCGGCGGCTACTTTCTCTACCACGCATTCAATCTGGGTGCCGCCTTTTACGTTTCCACCCCCAAGGGGCTGGCGCTGCGCGGTGGACTGCCGATCGTCTATTCGGCCACGGGCTACCTTTTACAAAGCCTCGGTTCTGTAAACCCAGTCTCTATAATCCTCTGGGGCTTGGGCGTCGTTCCCCTGGCCTTCTCGGCATTTTTCTTTGCCATACCGATCCTGCGCTCTTTCAAGCAGAAAGCGGACAACGAGCGAATCAAGACCGAAAACCTCAGGAGAATCGTGTATCGCAACATTCTCTCGGATAGCGCTGCAGTCGGTTCACAGCCGGGTGGGCAGATCGAGGAAGCCAAGCCCTCCGATCCTGAGGCAGTCGACAAGATCAGCCTGCGCCTTGCGGCCTGGTCAAAAGCCGAGCCAGTGGAGGGCGGCTACGAATTCGCTGAGCTCAAGCGTATACAGGCCGACATGGAAAAACTCAGGGCTTCGGTGGATCTCGAGAGCTTCGCCCCGGGCAAGACCGTCTTCGATACCGAGTCCTGATGTAGGCCGCGAATGCGCTTCCTCAGTCCTTGATCCGTTCCAGCTTCTTCGTGTATTTGGGAAAGAACTGGGCTACCTTGCCGGTTTCAAACTGGACAATAACCAGGGAGCCTGAGCTTTCTGTCATGCTCACCTTGATCACCGAGCCCCTGCCGTATTCGTCGTGATAGACAGCCTGTCCTCGTTTCCATTCGGAGCCGGGTACTGCGCCGGTATCAGCCTGTTCTCTCGCCTTCGAGCCCGCCGGATAGGCCGAGTGATTTGAAGCCGGGGTGGATGGGGAGGACAGGGGCCTTGCTCCATAGCTCCCTGCCTTGGGAATCAGAGTGACTCCCGTCGATCCGCCGGGGCGCTGATTTACGGGAAAACTCCGCCGAGGAAACGCTCCTGTCTGAGGCCTGGAGGCGCTGGCTCCCAGTTTCCAGAATTCGTAGAGACTCGGATCCATTTCAGTCAAGAACCGCGAGGGGCTCGTTTCTATGATCCTTCCCCGGATCCGCCGCCAGCGACAGGCGCTCAAATAGAGCCTGTCCTTCGCTCTGGTCAGGGAGACGTAAAATAGCCTGCGCTGTTCTTCCAGATCCTCTCCCTCCTCGTCGTCCCTGGGAAAGAGCCCCTGCTCCAGCCCGCTGACGATAACGCAGGGAAACTCGAGTCCCTTTGTATTATGCATGGTTATGAGCGTGACAGCGTCCTTCGTCTCGCCCTCAGCACCGGCCTGGAAGCTGCGGTCCAGCTCGATGGTCTCCAGGAATTCGGCTAAACCTTCCCGGGCTAGGGGGTAGAGGGATGAAGCGTTGATCAGTTCGTCCATGTTAGCCAGTTTTTGGGTGCCGGCGATCTCGTCCTGGTCCCTGTGGTAGCCCACCAGGCCGCTTTCCTTGACGATGGTTTCCAATAGGACGGATAAGGAGGCGCTTCCCGCGTCGTCCTTCCCAGCCGCGTCGCGTCCCGCAGGACTCTTCGCGGCACTCCCGTTCCCAGCGGCAAGGCCTTTGGCTCCGCCGCCGCGCCTTCCTCCGTCCGAAAGCGAATAGGGCTCTTCCTGGCTGACAGCCCTGCCCAGCATCGCCGTCGCCCGGTCCAGAAGGCCCAGGAACTGTTCCATTCCGGCCTTTCCCTTGCCGCGCAAGAGCTCCTTGCTCTGCCGGCTGGCTTCGACGGGCGACAGCCCCTCCTTTGCAGCCTTGTCCAGAATACCTTCGACGCTGCCTTCCCCCAGCCCCCGGGCGGGTTTGTTGACGATCCGCCTGAAGGCGATCTCGTCCCGTGGATTGAGCAGAAGCGAGAGATAGGCCAGGAGGTCCTTAACTTCTTCCCGGTCGTAGAACCGAAGAGCGCCGACAAGCCGATAAGCGATGCCGCGGCGGGGAAATTCTTTTTCAAAGGCCAGGGACTGGGCGTTCGTCCTATACAGTATGGCGATATCGGAGAGGGAGGCGCCTCTGGCCCGCATTTCCCCGATTATCCGGGCGCAGAAACTCACCTCCTGATCCTGGTCGTCCAGGAGGGCTAGCTGGGGCTTGGCGCCGCCCGGCCTGGTGGCGCGCAGTGTCTTGCCCAGCCTTCCGGAATTGCGGGAAACCACGTCCCCGGCAATATCGAGAATTGTTTGGTAGGAACGATAATTGCGCTCGAGCTTTACTGTCTCTGTCCCGGGGAAGATTGAGGCGAAGCTGAGGATATTGCGGATTTCCGCCCCCCGGAACCGATAGATAGACTGGTCGTCGTCGCCCACCACGCAGAGGTAGGTCTCGGGGCTGAAAAGCCGCTGGAGAAGAAGGAACTGGGCAACGTTGGAATCCTGGTACTCGTCCACCAGCACTACCCTGAACCGCTGCCGTGTCCGCCGCGCTATTGCTTCGTCCTTTTCCAGAATTTTCGCAGGCAGTCGTATGAGATCGCCAAAATCCACATTGCCCGTAGACCTCAGCCGTTCTTCATACAGGGAGTAAACCCGTCTGAAATCCTCGTCCCTGATGAGGGAGGCTAAGGTGGGTGAGTCAGGCTCCATCCCGTAGTCCTTGGCCCTGGCGATGAGGGAGGCGTAGCGCCTGCATTCGGGCTTGCTCAGGCTGGGCAGGATAGCCTGCACAAGGGACGCCGAATCCCCGTCGTCGTAGATTACGAAATTAGAGTCGAGATCCAGGGCCTGGGCGTTGCGTCGCAGAAACCAGGAGCCGAAGGAATGAAAGGTCCTGATGACCGCCCGCTCGCAGGAGGGCTCCAGCAGGGCAGCCCGCTCCCGCATTTCCCGGGCCGCCTTGTTGGTGAAGGTAACTGCCAGGATGGACTCGGGGCTGATGCCCCGTTCCTTGACCAGGTAGGCGATCTTGGTGGTGATTACTCTGGTCTTGCCTGTGCCGGCTCCGGCGAGGATCAAGAGCGGGCTGCCCTCGTGCAGGACAGCCTTGAGCTGTTCGGGATTGAGGCAGGCAAGGTAGTGCGGAAGTCTGACTTGTTCGGTCACGGCGCTTTAGTCCCGTCGGCGGCCAGCAGATCCGCTTCAAAATCGACGCCGTTGACAGCGCTTATCAGCACCCTTGCCCTAGTTCCCGGCTTGAGGCTTGCCTTGACCAGGGTAAGACCGTCCACGTCCGGCGCCTGCATCCAAGCTCTCGCGAGGCTGAGAGCAGCTCCCTCGACAGCCTCCTCGGTCAGCACCTCGATCCTCTTGCCGATAAACCGCTGCAGACGTGCTGCGGTTATGGACTCCTGCGCTGCTTCTACGGCGGTCTTGCGCGCTTCGGCCAGCTTTTTCGGGACCCTGGCTTTCATGGAGTAGGCTGGGGTTCCCTCTTCCCGGGAATAGCTGAATACGCCCAGCCAGTCCAAGGCCGCTTCTTGCTGAAACTGTCGCAGGGCGGCGAAATCCTCCTCGGTTTCCCCTGGAAAACCGACCAAGAATGTGGAGCGTATCATGGACTCGGGTAGGGTGCTGCGTATGCGCTCGACGAGCTTGAGATACATCTGGCTCGAACCCCGGCGATTCATAGCCCGCAGTATTTTTTCCGAAGCGTGCTGGAACGGAAGATCGAAATAGGGAAGTATTTTCCGGCTGGAAGCCATGACATCCAGCAATCCTTCGGGGAAATGGTCCGGATGAATGTAGAGAACCCTAAGCCTAAAATCGCCCTCTACACGCTCCAAGCGCTCAAGGAGCAGCACGAGGTTGCTCTCTTTCAAGCTGTCCCTGCCATAGGCTCCCAGATCCTGTCCTATGAGATTGATTTCGAAAATACCCCTGGCGACCAGGGCCTCGAGCTCGGCGGCAACATCCTCGATGCTCCTGGAGCGCAGGCTGCCCCTGATGAGCGGGATGGCGCAGTAAGAACAGTGGTTGTCGCAGCCCTCGGTGATCTTCAGGTGAGCCAAGCCGGGGTAATCGAATAATCTGCGCCTGGGATAATAGTCGACGGCGATCGCCCTAGGCTGCTCGACCACGAGGCTGGCTCTTCTGCCCTCTTCGATGTTTTGCAGCGCCTGGACAGCTAGGGAGAGGTCGGCGTTGCCCAGTACTCCGTCCGCCTCGGTCATCTCGGCCATCAGGGCTTCGGGATAGCGCTGGGCCAGGCAACCGGCGATCAGCACTTTCTTCTCGGGCCAAAAGCGTTTTATAGTCAGTGCCGCGTCGATGGATTCCTTCTTGGCCGATTCGATGAATCCGCAGGTATTGATGATAATGCAGTCGGCCTCGTCCCCGGAGGGAACATAGCAATGGCCGGCAGCCTCGAGCCGGGCAGCCAGCTCCTCGCCGTCCACCTGGTTTTTAGCGCAGCCGTGGTGATCGATGAAAAATTTCAATGCTAACCTCAGTCGAGTTCGGATGAAGTGAGGGTCCAGGTAGCGCTGTCCGCCCTGGACCAGGCGAGCCTCTTTACGGCTATCTCGCCGGGAGCCCCAATCTCCAAATCCACACTGCGGCCGCCCGATGCCTGGACGGTGAGCTTGACCGCCTGGGCGTTGGAGCTCCAGAGTGTGAGAGCGTTGGTGACGTTGATATTGATGCTCTCGCCCTTGGTGTAATACTTCTCCACCCACTCCTTGCGGTCGGCTTCGTAGCGGAAGAGACAATTACCGCGGAAGCTTACCTGGACGATGAAGGGGTAGGGTCCCCTGGTCGACCTGAGGACTACCGCATCCTGGGACTTCGCTGGAGCGGTCGGTGCAGGCCCTTGGGGCACCGTGACCTCTCCTGTGGAAGCAGCTACCTCTGCAGAACCATCCAGAAAGCTTACCTTGAGCAGAGCGCCGGAAGCAGGCCGGTCTTTCTGGAAATCCTCGAGCGCTAAAAGAATATCAGGAGCCTCGTTCGCGTCCGGATCGAGTTCGGCCGATTCGCCCAGCCTGAGCTCCTTGGCGCCGAAGGGGGTTTCTACGACAACAGTTTCGCCGATAGTTCCGAGGCTGATCCTATACACATCCTCGTCAAAGGGTATGAGCAGGCTATCCCCTGGATAGAGCCGCTTCTGGAAATCACCCCCCTCGACCTTGTACTCCATAGGTCCTGTGCTCTCTGGAGCGCTGGATGAATTTCCTCCCAGCCTTCCCCCGACGAGTATCCAGAGCAAGGCAGTGCCTATTATTAGTACCGCAAGAATTCCCAGAACTATGGTGCGCAGCGGCGTCTTGAGGCGGCCGTCGGCGGATATCTGTCTTTCACCCATCGACTCCTGGGAAGCCTTAGTCTCAATTTTTTCTGGCGGTTTATGCGTTTCCGGCAAGGCTTCTTTTTTCTTTTTGCCTTGGCCCGCCGCCTTGGCTGCCGGTTCGGCGACGGCTGCGCCTGACCGCTCGGCCGTATTCTCCGTCAATCCGGATTCGGCCTTTCCTGCCGACACCACGCTCTCCGGGGTTTTGGCAGTCCCGCGCGGCGGTTCGAAGGCGGTTTCAGCCGCATGGCTCGGGTCTTTGGCGCCGGAGTCTCGCGGTTTCGTTCCTTTTTCTTTTAGATGATCAGCGGCATTGGCTGGGACCAATGATTCCTCAGTCGGCTCGGCGGGAGCATCGTTTGCTCTATAGCGTTTTACCAGCGCTTCGGCATCCAGTCCCAGATATTCGGAGTAATTCCTTATAAAACCGATAATATAGGGCTCGCCGGGGAAGCCTGTATAATCGTCGTTTTCGAGCTTGGAGAGAAAACGGACGCCTATATTGGTCTCATCCGCTATGCTGTCCAGCGTAAGACCCTTGGAGAGACGAGTTTCTTGCAGAATCGATCCAATCTTCGCCATCCCGGCTATTTCACCTTCCCTTACTGAAACAGGAAATTATTGTATACGTTTGCGCTGGCCGGCGCGTCGTATAAAAATCGAGTCGCGGGAATATTCTGGTTCAGCTTCATGGATGAAAGATCGAAA
This sequence comes from Spirochaetota bacterium, assembly GCA_023421875.1. Classification (GTDB taxonomy): domain Bacteria; phylum Spirochaetota; class Spirochaetia; order Treponematales; family Rectinemataceae; genus UBA2256. The sequence continues at coordinate 8,100 of JAEZSM010000079.1, forward strand.
GAGATTTTCTCGTTGGCCACCGTCCATCCCTCAAGACGCAGCATGAGAAGACTGGATTCCGAAACCGATATCCGTACGGTCTTGAAACCCTCGGAAACTGTCTTTCGGGTGAGGACCAGCCTCTGGACCATCTCCCCCGATTCCCCGTCGAGGGGTTCGGCCTGGGGAGGGGATTTTTCCCAGGCGATGGTATAGTTGCGTTTCATCATAGAGAGCCCTTCCCGGGAGGCCAGGGCGACCGAGGCTGCCCCGAGGCCAGCGCTTCCGGTTTCCTGCTGGAGTACGGCCCTGTATTGGGGTATGTAGACCACCAGACGCTCTCCGTCAAAGACTATTACCTGATCGGCGGGCTGGGTAAAGTCGATCCTGAGCAGCGAGGGCGACTTAAAGAAAAGCTTGCCCTTCATGTTCTGCCCACTGGAACTTATCTGTATAGCCGCTTCATAGTCATAAATTTCCGCGTAGCGATCGGACACCTTGGCGAAGAACTGCTCCGCCGTGGCTATTTCCTGGGCGGAAAGCGCCATGGATAGGGCGAGCAGGGCCAGTATTAGGAACGCAGTTTTCTTCATAGGCTCATTTACCTTCCAGCTGTAAAAGAATACTCGGCAGGTCCGTTACCGCAGGGGGACCGAAGTACTGAATGCTCCCCGGCAGCCTGTAGTCCGATGATGTGGACCACAGCTTTCGCTGGGCTGCGAAAAGCTTGAAGGGCTTGCCTTCGAGCTCGACCAGCGCTTTGCGGATTACCGGCTTGTCCGCGCCGTGACGGCGTTCGATATTCATCATGGAAACGAGGGGTATCCCGCCGGGGAGCCATTCGGATGCCGGGGCGGCGAGATTGCGTATCGATGCGATGTAGCCCGAAAGTCCGTTGAGGGCGAGGAGGAAGGCAGTATACCCCAGGGAGTAGCAATAGTCGGCGTCGAAGTTGGTAGGGAATGCGCATCGGCCCTCGTAGCCCATAAAATGCGTCTGGTAGTCGAACTTGCCCTTGTAAGCGCCCTGGGCGGTCATTGCAGCCAGCCTCTCCTTTACCATTGCCACAAGGAGTTTTTCCGTCTCTATCCTGGAAACCTGTACGTTGCCGTGAGGATCCCGGTCCCAGCAGAGTTGGGCGCGGATATCCGAGGGGAGGGAGAGAAAGAGCGCCTTGGCCTGGGCAGAAAGACGCTGGGCGACAAAGTCTATCTGGGAATCCAGGGAGGGAAGGGCCTTGAATGCATCGGCGTCCTTGGCCAGCAGCTCATTGATACCGGCGATCAGGGTTTTCATCTCAGGGATGAATTCAATGAGACCTTCGGGGATCAGAACGACGCCGAAATTCTCTCCACCCGCGGCCCTGGCCGCTACCGAAGCGGCGATGGTCTCTACGATCGCCGAAAGGCTGATTTTTTTTGCCTCGATCTCCTCCGAGATGAGGGCGACGTTCGGTCTTGTCTGCAGGGCGCACTCCAGGGCGATATGGGAGGCTGAGCGGCCCATCAGCCTGATGAAATGCCAGTACTTTCTTCCCGACGGAGCGTCCCGGCAGATGTTGCCGATGAGTTCGGAATATACCTTCGTCGCCGTATCGAAACCGAAGGATGTCTCGATCCATTCGTTCTTGAGATCGCCGTCTATGGTCTTGGGAACGCCCACTACGGCGATGGAAGCGCCGTGGGTTGCGAAATACTCGGCCAGAAGAGCTGCGTTAGTGTTTGAATCGTCGCCGCCCACAACCACCAAGGCGTCCAGCTTATGCTGCCGGGCTACATCCAAAGCCTTAGCAAACTGCTCAGGACTCTCTATCTTGG
>JAEZSM010000110.1 GCA_023421875.1 Spirochaetota bacterium
TTAATAGTAAATCCCAAGACTGCACTTGTCAATGATAGAGCTGAGTCAGCAATCCGCAGGATCACTCAATTCCCGGCTTCTGCAACGATCGCAACGCCCGATGAAGCTCCTATCCGGCTGGCTCCGGCTTCAAGCATAGCGATAGCATTGCACATGGTCCGAACGCCTCCGGACGCCTTTATCTTAAGTGAATCCCCAACAGTATCCTTCATCAGACGGATGTCTTCCACTGTAGCTCCTCCGGTTCCGAACCCGGTGCTAGTCTTGACGAAATCGGCGCCTGCCGCAACTGCAGCCCTGCACGCCAGAACCTTTTCTTCCCTATCCAGATAGCAGGTTTCAATAATCACCTTGACAATCGCTGGTTTAGAAGCCTGGACAACTGTCCTGATATCAGCAGCTATATCATTCCATCGCCCCGACTTGGCCAAGCCGATATTCATGACCATATCGACTTCTCTGGCTCCCTGGTCTACAGCAAGTTTAGCTTCTGCGGCTTTAATCGCCGATGAATTTGCTCCCAGTGGAAACCCGATGACTGTACAGACTGGAATACCACTTCCTTTCAGTGCTTCAACACAAAGAGGGACCCAACAAGGATTGACACATACAGAAGCAAAACGATGCAGCACCGCTTCTTCGCAAAGTTTATGCAAAGCCCCTTCGTCCGCTACAGCCTTGAGCAGAGTATGATCGATAGTTGCCGCGAGTTCGGCTTCTGTCCATTTTTTCTTCATTTTCTTTACCCTCCTATATCTCGAACCGCCGGGCCAGGTACTCGCGCCTGGTGGCGACAAGCTTTTTCAGCTCTTCCAGCATTCGTATGTCCGCCAGCTTGGCTATGGGAAAGACATGATGTTCGGTCTCATCGGTATACCGCTTGATGAAGGCGATGTCCGTGACGTATCCCAGGCTTATCATGTTGGAGATTCTATCGGCTGATTTGAGCACTTTTGAGCGGATGGAGCCAAAGTCCCTGATCCGGGCGAGAAATTCGATCTTGGTTTCGACAGGGCGGCGGGTGACTTCCAGGACAAGGCTATAAACATCCGGGGATTCTTCGTCTATCGAAAGCAGGCTGTCCCGGTCAAAATCGGGCAGGTCTTCGATGAGGTCGTGGACCACCGAAGCTTTCAGCAGGACAGAATCGATATAGCCGTAGTCCATGAGTATGGCCATGGTGTCGAGCTGGTGCCTGAACATGTTGCCGCCGCTGCGCCTGAGCTTGCCGATGAGGCTGGTGGCGAGTTGGATATAGGGCGCCAGATGCATGTTCTTAAGGCGGAGCATGGCGTCCTCGTCCATGGGGACGCATTCGGAGCGCAGAGGGAGATTGGAATGTCTGATGCCCGAGAGGTCGAGGCTCTCGAGCTTGACGCCCGAATCTCCCTGGGGACTCACGACAGGTCCTCCATGTAACGGCTCAGTCGTATGCTTCGGCTCTGGGCATCCGCGAGTTTTTGGCGCTCCTGCGCGACTATTTCCGGCGGGGCTGCGTCTAAAAAGGCCTGGTTGGCCAGCTTGATGCTGAGTTTCTGCGCGAAGGCTTCTTCCCGCTCGATGTCCTTCTTAAACCGTAGTAGGAGCTTTTGGATGTCGATGAGTTCCTTGATCTGGATGAAGAGTTCGAAGCCCCTTCCTGCCAGGGTAATAGAGCCGGCGAGCTTGGATGCGCTCGATTCGAGGAAAAGCGGCTCCGGCCCACCGACCAGGAGGCCGATCAGGGCTGCGTTCCGCTTGAGGAAGTCCGCCGCAGCGAAGGAATCATCAAGTTTTATATGGAGAGGCATTTTGGCTTCCTGGGAGATCTGGAATTCCGACCTGAGGCTTCGCGCCATGGTAACCAGCTCCCGCAGGCTTTCGAATTCTCCGGCCAGTTCGGGGGATCTCCTTGTCGGGATTGATTCGGGATAGCGCTGAATGATGAGCCTACCCGCCGCGTTGGGGAGCATGCCGTAGATCTCTTCGGTGACAAAGGGCAGGAAGGGGTGCAGGAGGCGCAGCGATTCCTCCAGGACCTGAAGAAGCACGGTGGTAGCCCGGTCTTTTTCGGCTTCGTCGCCGAACTTGGTGGAGAGCTTGCTGGCTTCTATGTACCAATCGCAGAAGTCGTCCCAGAAATAGGCGTAGACTGCCTGGGCCGCGTCGTTGAAGCGCCAGGACTTGAGGGCTTCAGCGGTCTGGGAAGCGGCCAGGTCAAGCCTGTGGAGTATCCATCTGTCCAGGTCGTTGTAGCCGATTTTTCCCGGGGCAAGAAACTGTCTGCCCTCGAGGTTCATGAGTATGTAGCGCGAGGCGTTCCAAACCTTGTTGGCGAACTTGGACCCCATTTTAAAGGAGTCTTTGTCCAGGAGTATGTCCTGCCCCGAGGCGCAGTTGTAGGCCAAGGTGAACTTGAGGGCGTCGGCGCCGTATTCCTCTACGATTTCCAAAGGATCGATGCCGTTGCCCAGGCTCTTGGACATCTTGCGCCCCTGCTTGTCCCGGATGAGGCCGTGGATGAAGACTTCCTCGAAGGGGCTTTGGCCGGTGAATTCCATGCCTGCCATAATCATTCTGGCGACCCAAAAGAATATTATGTCGTAACCGGTGACCAGTGCGGTGGTGGGATAGAAACGCCGCAGATCCGCCGTGTCCTTGGGCCAACCCAGGGTGCTGAAGGGCCAAAGCCAGCTGGAAAACCAGGTGTCCAGCACGTCGTCGTCCTGATAGAGCTCGCTGGATCCGCAGTTGGGGCAGACCAAAGGATCATCCCGCTCCACCAGAACGGCGCCGCAATGCTTGCAATAGAAAGCGGGAATCCTGTGACCCCACCAAAGCTGGCGGGAAATGCACCAATCGCGGATATTCTCCATCCAGTGCGCATAGGTATTTTCCCACTTTCTGGGGAAGAACACCACGTCGCCGGATTTCCAGGCTGCAAGCGCTTTTTCGGCCAGGGGCTTCATGCGGACAAACCATTGCTTTGAAAGATAGGGTTCGATGGAGGTATGGCAGCGGTAGCAGTGCCCGACGGCATGGACAAGCTTTTCCTCGGATTTTAGAAGTCCCTGGGCTTCTAAGTCGGCGAGGACCACCTTGCGGGCTTCGAGCACCTTCAAGCCCCTGTACTTTTCTGGAACCTTGCCCGAAAGACTTCCGTCGGGGTTGAGAATATTTACCCTGGGCAGATTGTGTCTGTTTCCCACCTCGAAGTCGTTAGGATCGTGGGCGGGAGTTATTTTAACCAGGCCGGTGCCGAATTCCCTGTCCACATAGGAATCAGCGATAAGGGGGATTTGCCGATCCGTAAGAGGAAGCTTGAGCATTTTGCCGATCAGGCCTTTATAACGCTCGTCGTCCGGGTGGGCGGCCACCGCGGTATCGCCTAAAAGCGTTTCGGGCCTAGTGGTGGCTATTTCGATCCTGCCGGAAGTACACTCGGGGCAAGGACCGTCAGCCAGTTCGTACCAGATGTGCCACATTGAGCCCGCTTCGTCCTCGTGCTCGACCTCATCGTCGGAAATGGCTGTGCCGCAGGAGCTGCACCAGTTGACCAGGTATTCGCCCTTATAGACAAGGCCGCGTTCATAGAGGCTGACAAAGACCTCGCGCACAGCCTTTGAAAGCCCCTCGTCAAGGGTAAAGCGTTCCCTGGTCCAGTCGACGCTGGAGCCGATCTTGGCAAGCTGCTTGAGGATTATTGCCTTGTGCTCCCTGGCTACCTTCCAGGTTTCTTCGATAAAAGCTTCTCTGCCGATATCCCGCTTGTCCTTGCCTTCCTTACGGAGTTTTTTTTCGACCACGTTCTGGGTCGCAATACCCGCATGGTCGGTTCCTGGCAGCCAAAGGGTCGGGCGCTTGGTCATGCGCCTATAACGTATTTGTATGTCCTGAAGGCAATTATCGAGGGCATGGCCCAGATGGAGTACGCCGGTTACATTGGGCGGAGGAATTACGATGGTAAAGGGATGCTGACTTCTGTCATCCGAAGGCTGAAAACAGCCCTCGCTCTTCCATGTGCTGTAGATGGCATCTTCAAAACTCTTCGGATCGTAGGCTTTTGCCAGTTCGATCGCCTTCATGAACTTCCTCCGACTTAAAGCGACAAGACTCGTTCGAAAAAGCATAGCGAAAAAGAGCCCGCTGTGGAAGGGGAATGACAGACCGGCAACATTCGGCCCCGGAAAAACCGGTACTGCGCGCTATTCCGTTTGACGCTTCCGGGTTTAGGGAGGCCTTCCCGTCCGTCAGCCCTACGGGCTATCTTTTCAGTATTCGGCTTCTAGCGTATGATTCTTGCATTGCGCAGGCTTATGCCGGCGTTAAAACAATGAGGCGGCAATCAAGCTTAGCCGCAAGGCGGTCATATGGATAAACAGCTACCTTGGGCTTTCTTGGATGAGTACAGGGGAAAGGTCTTTTCGGGGACATGGCCTACTATCCCCCAGATGTTCCGTATAACCGCCCTACGATATCCAGATCGCCCCTGCTTTACCGAATACGCGCCAGACAGGGTCAGCCTAAGCTACAGTCAAGCCTATGAAAAAATCCAAAAAATTGCCGTCTATCTGCGCGCCCTAGGGCTAGAAAAAGACGAAAAAATCGCCCTGACCGGTAAAAACAGTCCCGAGTGGGCAGTTGCCTACCTGGCTATCTTGGAAGCCGGAGCTGTCGTCGTCCCTATCGACTACCAGATCAGCATGGACGAGACCAAAAACCTAATCAAAGCCAGTGACGCGACGATCCTTTTCGTGGACGAGGAGAAGGCGGCCGAACTGCGATCATTCTGCAAGGGCTTCAAGAAAATCATCTCTCTCTATAGAGCAGGGGAAGACTATATCTATGGACTGCAGTCAGCCGAAGACGCAAACCCGCCGGAAGCACAGCCTCTGAACGAGTCCAGCCTGGCAGCGATTCTCTTTACTTCAGGCACGACGGGAATTCCCAAGGGTGTCATGCTCAGCCACGGCAATCTCGTTTCCGACTGCTTCCTCGCCCAGGCCAATCTCACCGTATATCCCACCGACGTTTTCTACGCCCTTCTGCCGATACACCATTCCTACACGATGCTCGCGGTGTTCATCGAAGCCATCTCCACCGGGGCGGAAATCGTGTTCGGCAAAAAGATGGTGGTCAAACAGATACTCAAGGATTTGAAGGAAGCCAAGGTGACAATGTTCCTGGGTGTGCCCTTGCTTTTCAACAAGCTACTCAATGGTATTCTAAAGGGTGTAAAGGAAAAGGGAGCTCTGGTATTCGGCCTGATTTCCTTCCTCATGGGAGTATCGGGAGCAATTAAAAAAATATTCAAGGTAAATCCGGGCAAGAAAATCTTCCACAGCATTCTGGACAAGGCCAGTCTTTCTACTATACGCATCTGCATATCCGGCGGCGGCCCTCTGGCGCCATCGGTGTTCAAGAAATACAACGAGCTGGGCATCGACTTTATTCAAGGCTACGGTCTCACCGAGACCTCTCCCATTCTCACCTTGAATCCCAAGGAACACTACAAGGTGGATTCGGTGGGCAAGATCATTCCCCAGGTCCAGATGAAAATCCTCAAGCCCAATGAAGACGGCATTGGCGAAATCGCCGTCAAAGGTCCCATGGTGATGAAGGGCTACTACAAAATGCCCGAGGAAACCGCCGAAGTATTTACTCAAGATGGCTGGTTCAAGACCGGGGATCTGGGATACATGGACGAGGAAGACTATGTCTATCTCACCGGCAGAGCTAAAAACCTGATCGTCACCGAGGGAGGCAAGAACGTCTACCCGGAAGAAATCGAAAACCGCTTCCAGCTCTATGTGGAAATAGACCAGATTCTCGTAAAGGGCTACCACGAAAAGGCCAACGAAAGCGTGGAGCTCATCGAAGCCCTCATCTACCCAGAGCAAGAGTGGCTGAAGAAGCTTGCCGATACGGAAGCTGCAGCGTATAAGGCTGCGGAAGCTCGGATGGAAGCCATTGTCGACGAGGTAAACCAGAAGCTCCTGCCCTATCAGAAGATCATGAGGATACAGGTGCTACGCAAGCCTCTGGAGATGACCACCACGAAGAAGGTTAAGCGCTATAACCTTTAGTCTAGCTCAATACAGCCCGGTAGAAGAGACGCACCCTGTCTGACTAATTATTGTCGGGTTACGCTAGCGCATCGTGCTTAGCCTTTCGTTGCTTAGCCCGGTACTCCTGGCGAGTAGCGCTTCGCTCTGCCTTCGGAAGGAATTTCTATAAGAAAACCCGCCCTGGCATAGGTATAGAGCACTTTTCGAGACTGGTTTGTACCTATGCCCGCAGCCTTACCCAGGGATGTCGAGGTCCAATATCCGCTATCGCAATCTGGAAGCAGTGCCAGCCAGTCCGCAGGGCTCGCGAACTCCCTCGATTCCCTTACGGCCACGAGGTTCCTATCGACGGTGGCGTAGGATTTGAAAAATCGGCCACGGCGAACGGGCTCTTCCAGCACCGTGCGGATTTCTTCCATCTCGATGTATACCAGTTCGATAACCAAACCCGGCAAGCTCAAGAGGCTCGAAGCCCTTACAAAGCGGTCGAAGACAGACCAGAGTGCTTCCTTTTTCGGGCTTCTGCGCCGGGATATAATTTCACTGGAGCTCTGCCTGATTCTGACTATGGTTTTTAGGGCGGCCAGGGGTATCTGGATGCGCAGTCGGTAGCCTTTGCTGCACCAGAATTCAGCCTTGTCTACAATGGGGCTTAAGGAACCGGTCTGAATTTCTACTATTTCGCCGTCAGGCCTCAGCGCGTCGGCAATCTTTCCTTCAATAGCGACCTCGATCCGGCCACCCAGGCCTGCCGCCTGGCGCTTGAGCTGGTCGTGAAGGCTATACTCCGAATAGAGATTGATGCGGCTAGTCTCGGCCACCAGGTCATTGCCATCGTTCATCCAACTCAAGAATAGCCCGGCCTCGCGGCCTTAGGGAAGAGAGCCGGGCAATGTGAAGCAAAGAGAAGTCCTGGCAACTCGCTCAGCGTCTGAGTACGGTGACGCAGTTGGTGACCGAGGATCCTCCCACGTTCAGGCTTACACCCACGAGAGGTTTTTTCCCGCTTAGGGTAGCTCCGATCGCCTGGCCAATCCAGCCTTCAGGGATGAGCTGGCAGCCCAGGCCAAGGCGCTAGGCTATCTCTGAGCGCAGCTCGCTACAGCCTGCGGATCTCGATATCGCCTGAGCTGGTCGAAAGCTTTACCGGGGTAAGGCCCGAGCCGAGCAGTGCCTCGCGGGAACCTGTTCGTTTTACATCGCAGTCGACAGATCCCGAGACGGTTGCCCATGACACAAGCGCGTCAAAATCTTTTTCGTAGCGGAGACTTATGTCACCGGATGCGCTCCTGGCCGAGATCTCGCCTCCTCTGGAGTCGGTTTCGATATCAAGGTTCCCCGAAGCGGTTCGTGCTTGTATGGATTGGGAACAGCCGCTGATTGATATATCCCCGGAAGCGGTGGAGACCTTTACTTCTCCATCGCAAGCCAGGACTTCCACATCGCCAGAAGCGGTTTGAATATCAAGTGCTCCAACCCTATCTACCACTTCGATGTCGCCGGAGAGACTGTGAATAGAAAGCTCGTCTACAGAAATGGGAATCCGGAGCTCCAAGCTATCCGGTTCACGGCTATCCTTGCCAGTTGAAATAGTTAAAGTACCCTTCTCGTCATCTTCAATCTCAATAGCCGAACTCTCCTCGCCATGGGCTTTTAAAGAAAGGCCTTGGGGCGAAAGAAAAATCCGGAGATCACTGGACCTGCTGTGAACTTCAATTTTCTCTATTCCATCGACCGCGATGTCTTCCATGTCGAGACTTCTATTCATTTTACCCTGAATGTCGGCGCTCTTTTCCCTGAATACTTTGCTTCTGCGAAACATGCCAGCCAGATCGAGGGCTTTTTTGATAACATCGCTGAGGTCCTCTCCGTCGATGCTTATCTTGGCCTTGCCCGTTTTCTCGCCCTCGGGTTTCACGGTTCCTGCCGAGCCTTCGCTTCCTGCCGAGTCATCGCTACTGGACTTGCCTGAAGCTTTGGCCGATCTTTCTCCGACGCCCTCCCCTTCCTGCAATAGGCTTTTAGCGAGACTGCCCGGAGCTTCCAGGCCTGCTACGATTTCTTCCTCACTGCGAGTG
>JAEZSM010000223.1 GCA_023421875.1 Spirochaetota bacterium
GGAGAATCCTGCGCACTTCCTCGCTGGGTATGGGCTGGGGCTTGTTGCTCAGGTTAGATCCGACAAAACCGGTTACGCCGGTGATTTTTCTGATTCCAGAGCAGGTAGCCTTCCATCCGTTTTCCGGAAGGTCCATCTCCACAAGAATGTAACCGGGAAGAATTTTTCGCGTTACGGTTTTTTTCTTGCCGTCCTTGACGTCGGTGACTTCCTCGGTGGGCACCTTTACATCCGCGACGATATCCCGGGACAGATCCCCCGCGTCGATCATCATGCGGATAGTCTTTTCTATTTTATTTTCATACCCCGAATAGACATGTAAGATATACCAAGATTTTGCCATCAAGCCTCCGCCTTATTTGAACACGGCTTCGATGCCGAGCACGAGGAGGAAGTCAATCAGGCCGAGCACGAGCGCAACGGCCACCGTCGAGAAGATGACCACCTTGGTTGAGGATATGACATCTTCTTTGCTGGGCCAGACTACCTTGGCCAGCTCGGCGTAAGATTCCTTGAAGAACTGTACAATCTTCTTCATGACGTCTCCTTGATCCTCAAAAAGGCTCGCGACAGGCCAGGAAGGACTCGAACCCTCAACATCCGGTTTTGGAGACCGGCGCTCTACCATTAGAGCTACTGGCCTAGGGCGGGTCGAACGCTCCTATGGAACGCCCGACGCATATATCCTACATGGCCTACCCTAAGGGCGGCCTATTTGACCTTGGTCTCCTTGTGGAGGGTATGCTTGCGGTCCCATTTGCAGTACTTCATCATCTCGAGCTTTTCCTGCATGGTCTTGCGGTTCTTCTTGGTGGTGTAGTTCCGGCGCTTGCACTCGGTGCACTGCAGGGCGATTATCTCAACCGTTTGTTTCTTGGCGGCCATTATACTGTCCTTTCGCGACGCGACCTTTTAGTCTTCCGCGCCTGGATTGCTTCTGCTAAAAAGAGCCCCCGAACGGAATCGAACCGTTGACCTTATCCTTACCATGGATATGCTCTGCCGTCTGAGCTACAGGGGCGAGGCGTAAAGCAGAGGGACTTTAGCATTCGAGGAAAATGATGTCAAGCCCAAAACCGGCGGATTTTTAAGACCGCCTCCCTCCTTTTAGTCTTTTTGGCCTCTCCTTCGGGAGAAATGTCCGGCCAAGGCAGCGGCGGTTGAATCCCTGGTGACAACCAGAAGCCCCAGGCCGAGGGCGGCGTAGAGAATTGTCAACAGAAGGAAAGGAACCCCCAGGGAGACCAGCCTGGAAGCGGAAAAGCCGAACAGGGCAAGCAAGGGCTGGCGAAGAAAAAACACCGGCACTCCCGCAGTCAGAGAAAAGACTAGGAGCCTTAGCGAGTAACGGCCGAACCCAGCCAACGCATCGACCATGCCTTCGGTCTTCTTCCGTATCAGGACCACAACCAGAATACCGCAATTCACGGCGCTGGAGAGCGAGAGAGCGAAGGCTATGCCCGGCCCCTTAAAAGGAAAGGCAAGCAGAACGACCAGGGCGATGTTGACAGCGAAACTCGCTATTCCGGCGAAGGCCGGGGTCTTGGAGTCCGAGCGGGCATAGAAGGCCGGGGCTAAGAGCCGGTTGGCAGCGATAAAAGCCAGACCCGTCTGGTGCCAAAAAAAGGCCGAGGCGGTCAATTCCACCGATTCGGCGGTAAACCCTCCGCGCATGAACAATAAGGACACAATCTCTCTGCTGGTGATGATCGAAAAGACCGCCACGGGAACAGTGACCAGACTGAGGGTTTTCAGGGTCTGCCCCAACCGTGCCGAATAGCGCTTCCACTCAAGCGCCTTGGCCGCGTCCGCAAGCTCGGGCAGCAGCACAGTACCCGCCGATACCGCAAAGACGCCTAGAATGAGCTCCTGTAGCCTGATCGAAAACTGCAGGCTGGATGCCACCCCCACACCGGCCCTCGAGGCAAAGGCGGTGGACACCAGGTCGTTGATCTGGTAAGCGGCCATCCCGAGGATTGTAGGTGCGATCAGGACAAAGACTTTTTTCATGCCCGGATTGGCAAAGGCCTTTCGCGGACGTATGAAACCGAAGCGCATTCCCGCCTTGAGCAAAGCCGGCAACTGGCAGGCAGCCTGGGCGAAGCCGCCGACGACTACGCCGATCGCCATGGCCCGGGCCGGATTTACCGTCCAGCGGGACACGAGCATGGGCACGGCAATAAAACAAAGATTGAACAGAATAGGTGCCAGTCCCGAAGGAGCGAATATTCCGTAAGAATTGAGCATGCCCTGGAACAGCGCTGCTATGGAAACCAATCCGAGATAGGGGAACATTATCCTGGTCAGGACCGCCGTCTCCACTGGCTCGGAGCCAAAGGCGAGGACGATCCAGGAACTCGTCGCCATGCCCGCCGCCACCACGGCGCCCACTAGAATGACAAGCACAGTCAGGCTGGAAGAGAGAAACTCCCGGGTCTTCTCGTCCTCGCCTTGATGGAGATAATCCTTGAAGGTAGGAATAAATGCGACGGAGATGGAATTTTCGGCGAACAGCCGCCTCATGAAATTGGGAATCATGAAAGAGACTGCGAAGGCATCGGAGAGCCCCCCTGTCCCCAGAAAGGCAGCCTTGGTCATCTCCCGAACGAGGCCAAGTACCCTGGAGATCATGGTAAGTGCGGAGAGCATCCCGGCGTTGCGGACCATCCGCTTTTCTTCAGCGTCCGCCATCCCTTCCCTTCAAAAATGTCTCGATCGCCGACAGCAGCGTATCGATGTGTTCCTTCCGTATCCAGTAATGCGTCACAAAACGGCAAACCCCGTTTTCGGGCAAACTGATACGAATCCCCTCGGCCTTGAGTTTATCAACGAGCTTTTCCGGATCTACCCATGCAGGAAGTCGGAAGAAAACCATATTGATCTCTACCGACCCCGGGTCAAGAGAGAATCCCGGCAGGGATCCCAGCCTGGAAGCCAGGTACCTGGCGTTTTCGTGATCCTCGCCTAAGCGGCGCGTCATGTCCTTGAGGGCTATAAGCCCTGCTGCGGCCAGAATGCCCGCCTGGCGCATGCCCCCGCCCATCACCTTCCGCTTACGTCGTGCCCGGTCGATAAAGCTTCGCGGTCCGGCAAGGATAGAACCCACAGGCGCGCAGAGCCCCTTGGAGAGGCAGAACATGACCGAATCCACTTGACTCGCCAGTTCGGCGGCCGAAACGCTCAACCGGGCGGCGGCGTTAAAAATCCTCGCCCCATCCAGATGAACCGGTATCCTGTGCTTTTGCGCCAGGGCCGAAACATCCTTCATGTAGGCAAGGCTCGGCACCCTTCCCGACGAGTGGGCGTTTTCAAGGCAAATCAACGAAGTGGGTGGAAAATGAATATCGCTTCCGCGGATGAGGGACTCTATCTTGGCCACAGGAAGCTGCCCATCGGGGGCATCCACCGTGCGGGTCTGCACCGCAGCTATCACCGATGCCGCCCCAGCCTCATGCTGGATAATGTGACACTGCTCTCCCAGAATCACCTCGCTGCCCCGGGGACACCAGCTCAATAGTGCCAGCTGATTGCCGAAGGTGCCCGAGGGAACGAACAGCGCGGACTCCTTGGCCAGCATCGAGGCTGCCAACGCCTCCAATTCGTTTATGGTGGGATCGTCGCCGTAAACATCGTCGCCCACCGGGGCATTGGCCATGGTCTCGCGCATCTCCGGAGTAGGCCAGGTCACTGTATCGCTTCTGAAATCGATATAATTCATTGGTTCCATCCTTCGCGTCCATCAGAATAGTCCTTCCGAAGCTTCATAGCAAGCTTAGTGCCTCGAAGCTTGTTTAAACCAGCCTAACCGCGCAAGACTGGGTCGATCAAGCACGCCGCAGGGTCGAAGAAGATCATTCGTTCAAGGTATGGCATCAGACAGGGCATACGTAGTATATCAACGCCCATGAAAATCGACCTCATCGCCCTAGACCTCGACGACACCCTCCTCAATTCCAGCCTTTGCATCAGCGAAGGCAACCGCCGCGCAATAGTCGCCGCCGAAAACGCAGGCATAGAAATAGTCCTCGCCACCGGCAGAAATTACGCTGGAGTAAGAAGATACATTCCTCTTCTCGACCTGGGAAGAAAGGGCAATTTCCTGGTCTGCTCCAACGGCGCCGAGATATTGGAGGCCGTTTCCGGTTCCGTCGTCGAGCGACTCCTTTTGTCAAGCGAATTCTGCCACGAGGCTGCCGCCTTCATCGATGCGGAAAATCTTCCCTGGCAAGTCTATATGGAAGGAAAAATTTTCTGCAGCAGAATCAACGACTGGGCTCTCATGGACGAAAAAATCACAGGCCAGCCCCTACTCCAAGCCGGACCTAGGGATTCGCTCTTTCAGGACGGCCAAACTAAGTTCGTCGTGCCCGGCGAGCCTGAACGCATTGCCGAACTATATGAAAAAGCTTCTTCCCTATTCAAGGGAAGGGCCGAGATCGTCACCTCCAAACCATACTTTATGGAAATTCTTCCCCTGGGTGCGGACAAGGGCTCTGCCCTGGATCGGCTCACAAGGCGGCTGGGAATTCCCATGGATAAGGTCATGGCCATCGGAGATGCGATGAACGATTTGAGCATGATCCAGGAAGTCGGCTGGGGCTGCGCTCCCTCCAATGCCCTAGAACAGATCAAGGCTGCT
>JAEZSM010000229.1 GCA_023421875.1 Spirochaetota bacterium
GAAGTTTCTTCGGTCTGCATCGCCGTCAGCACGAGCCCCAGATCCAAGACCGACGAGCCAGGCTGAAGAGACGGAAGAAAAGCAGCCACAATCCCCGATACGGCAGCGGCACGGCGTCCCGCCTCCCGCCCGGAAGCGGCGATATCCTCGTCAAGCCTTGCCATACGCGACCCAAGCAATGCAAGCTTAGCGTCCAGGGAGGCCACGCCCGCCGCAGCCCCTATCCGCGCTTTCCGGGCTTCTTCCAGCGCTACAATCGAGGACGGACCGTCTTTTTCCCAACCCAGGGCAGGAGCCGGATGATCTAAGGAACCGCATACCGGACAGGGCTTCCCCAGCTTGAGGGTAGCCGCGAGAGTTCCCGCTTCCGCCAACGCGACTTCCGCCTCAAGGCGGGCAAGCTTTTTCTCGGTTTCCGAAACCCTAGCTTCAGCACCTAGCCGCTCAGTCCGGAGCGCATCGAGCTCAGCCTCCAGCACGGCTCTCTCTTCCAAGAGCTTCAGCCGGCGCGCGAGCTCTTCCACGAGGGCAGAAAGCTTCCCTTTCTCCTCCCGGAGCTCCTCCACCCTTGTCCTCACCGCAGCCTCCTCTCCGGCGGCCGGGCGCAGTGATTCTATCCTCTGCCTCAATCCCTCGACGCGCAGCTGTTCCTCGGCAAAACGCCGCGCCGACGCTGCTTGCGCGGACATCGCCTTGGACAAACCCTCCAAGGCAAGGGACCTCCGCATCCAGAGCTCAAGCGCCTTCTCAAGGCCGTATAGTCTTCGCCTGTCTTCAGCAAGCTCCGATTCCAAGAGCTTTACCCTTTCGGCTTCTTGTTCGCGCCCCGGGGCCTCAGACTTCAGGCGCGCCAAATCCTCGGACAGCCGCCCCGCCTTGAGCCTGAGCTCCTCTGCCTTGTCCCGGGCGTCAGAATATCCACGGGAAAGCGGTTGCACGGCCGCCGCAGCCTTTGCCCGCTCTATTCTCGCCAGGCGTTTTTTTTCCGCTTCCGTTTGTTCAAGCAGCTCACTCACCGCCTTAGCTGCGCGCTCCGCCTTCTGCGCCTTTACGATAACCTTGTTCACCAGCTCCAGGCGACGCTCTGCCGCGCCCAAGGAAGCCGCAGCCTCCGCCTCCGCCAGCCGGGCGGCGCCGTAGTCTTCCTTCAGCCTCGAATGCTCCGCCTCAGGTTCCTCGCCCAGTTCGGTTTGCAACCTGGCCAGCTCCGCGTCAAGGGCCGCAAGGCTGTTCTTGGCCTCCTGGGTCCTGACCTTGGCCAGCTCGGTGATCCGCTCGTAGAGACCTACGGGAAAAAGCTTTTCCAGTACCTCGCTGCGCTTGGTGGAATCCATCTCCAAAAATTTCTGGAATTCCCCTTGAGGAAGAAGGATAATCTTGCTGAATTCATCGGCGCTAAGGCCGATAAGCTCGGTTACTTTCTGGTTTACCGGCCTGACCCCCTCGGCTATGATCTTCCACCCCGACTCGGCGCTTCGGGACGCAACGTAGAGACTGGCTGCAGCGGGCGCTTCGCCGAATCCCCCGCCCCGCTTCTGTTTCCTGTAGGGCGCCTGGCGTAGAATCCTGTATAGGCTGCCGGAGAGAAAAAACTCCAGCTCCACCAAAGGCCTATCCCCAGGCTGGGCGAAATCCGAGACCAACTCGGCTTCGAAGCCCTGCCTTCCTCCGGGAGCCTGGCCGAAAAGGCTGTAGGTCATGGCATCGAAGAGCGTGGATTTTCCTGAGCCCGTGGGGCCGCAGATGAGAAAAAACTCCCCTAACGAGGCAAAGTCTATTATTGTTTTCTTTCGATAGGGACCAAAGTTCTCGAGGCTCAGCTTACTCGGCCGCATCGGCAGCCTCCTTGGCCAACGCTTCGAAAAGGACCAGCTCCTTGGCCGAGGGCTCCGAGCCCTTCATTTCTCTGTAAAAAGCTATAAAATCATCTTTCGCTGACTCCAGGCTGTCCCCGTCTTTTCTGTCTACGTCGGAGCCTTCTTCCCCGCCCTCCGATTCGACGCCCAGGCTTGCTTCAAAGGCTCGCTGCCGTACCGAAAGAAGCCGCGGATAGAGAGCCTTGAGCCGTTCCGCCGCGTTCAGCACCGCCTCCTCGTCCAGCAGCTGGAATTCCACGAAATCATCCCGTCCAGGATCCGCCGCAGCCCGCTCCAGCAGCTCGCCGAAAGCGCCCGAGACCCTCCTGACCCTCCGCTTAGGCTGTAGCGGATGAAACTCCACCCGGCACTTCGCATCGTCCAGATCGATTTCGATATAACCCCGCTCCTCCCCTCCCTCCGCAACCCCGAACGCCAAGGGAGCGCCCGAGTACCACAGCCCCGGCCCCGGGCTCTGGCAGCTGTGCAGGTGCCCCAGGGCTGCATAGTCAAAACCCTCAAAAAGCCCCGCATCCACCTGTTCCGCTGCGCCGACAAAGCCCGTCTCGCTCTCCGACACCCTGGCTCCGGTGGCGAAACAGTGTGCCAGGATGATGTTCTTATCGTTCTGCCCCAAGCGGGGTCTTATTCGTGCCAGGGCGGTCTCGAGCATTTCTTGCTGGCTCCGCAGCCTAGGCCCAGAGTCTCCAGACTCCCTTGCCCAGTCATCCCAGGGAGCGTTGGCCTGGTGCAGAAACGGCAAGGCCCAGATCGCGCAGCGCGTTCCGTCGGTGTCACGGAGCTCCACGGGCTCGGTGTCCACCCTCGCCACAATATGGAGCCCCGTCTGGGCTAAAAGCGAAGCCCCGAAGCCCAGCCTTCCGCCGGAGTCGTGATTGCCCGGTATGGCGACGATCGCCATGCCCCGGGCTCCAGCGCTGCGCGCCGATGCCAGAAAGCGATCGAAAAGCTGCACCGCCTCCACCGGGGGTACAGCCCTGTCGTAGATATCCCCGGCTACGAGCAGTCCGTCTGGCCTGCGTAGCGCTATGGCATCGACAATCTTGTCCAATATGAAAGCCTGGTCATCCAGCAGATCGTAACCCCGCAGTGTCTTTCCCAGGTGGAGATCCGAGATATGGAAAAATCGCATAGGCCTAGCATGGAGTCCTTCCATGCACAGGTCAAGGACGGAAGGGCTCTTGTAGGATTATCGGGCAACAAGGACTGGCGTTTCCAGGCTGATTGTTAGTATATTTTAAATTCGCAATAAACAAATAACAAGAGGAGGAGATGGATGATCTATAGAAGACTAGGTTCGGCGGGCATCAAGCTCTCGGTGTTCTCCCTTGGTTCATGGGTGACCTACGGCCCTCAAGTGGATATCGACGCCTCGGCCGACATGATCAAACTCGCCTATGATAACGGCGTCAACTTTTTCGACAACGCCCAGGCCTATTCGGGCGGCAAGGCCGAGACCATCATGGGCGCGGCAATTAAAAAACTGGGACTGCGCAGGGGTTCCTACCTCATTTCCACCAAGCTCTATTGGGGCCTGCACGAAGGCCCTAACGAAAAAAACACCCTCAACCGCAAGTACCTCATGGAAGCCATCGACGGCAGCCTGGAGCGTCTTGGGCTGGATCATGTGGACCTTCTCTTCTGTCACAGGCCCGATCCCGACACCCCCGTCGAAGAAACCGTGCGCGCAATGAACGACATCGTGGCAGCCGGTAAAGCCCTATACTGGGGCACCAGCGAGTGGCCCGCAGACAAGCTGCTGGAAGCCTGGCAAATCGCCGACAAGCGGAATTTCTACCTTCCCCAGATGGAACAGCCCCACTACAACATGTTCGTGCGCGATAAGGTCGAAAAAGAATTCGCCGGACTTTACGATAGCATCGGCCTGGGCCTCACCACCTTCAGCCCCCTGGCCTCGGGATTCCTCTCGGGCAAATACCTGAATGGTGTGCCCGAAGGCTCCCGGCTCTCTCTGCCCGGCTACTCCTGGCTCAGGGACCGATACTCCAACGCCGACATAGACGGCATAATCAAAAACCTCCTGCCCATTGCCGCCGAACTCGGCTGCAGCCTCAGCCAGCTCGCCCTCGCCTGGGCAGCCCACAATCCGCGGGTCAGCTCGGTGATTACCGGGGCCTCCAGGCTTGAGCAGCTTAAAGAAAACTTAGGCGCCCTGGCTGTCCTTGACAAGCTCAGCCCCGAGGTAATGGCGAAAATCGAAAAAGTGCTGAATCCCGGACTTAAAAAATAGGCTCATTCGAGCACGGCGCCGCGCTTTCCAGCGCGGCGCCTTTTCATTTTTCCGCGATTCTTGAGCCCAGCCCTTCACCACGAGGCGTCTGCGCTGCCCGAAACTTTGTCTTGATCAAATCGCACAACGACGTTTTCTGGCTCCACGCCGAGAATGCTGAGGCAAAAACTTTTACCCATTCCTGCGAGCCCATCCTTTAGTTTCTCCCGAATTTCTGAATCGGACAACGTTTCCTTCGCTCGCTTCAGCAGGTCTTTCGAGAGCTCGTCCTGCATCGATTCGGCCTCTTTTTTAAGCCTGAAAAACGCGTTGCTAACCAGATTGCCGCCTTTGGTAGTAATTTCGATCGTCTCGGTACGTACCGCCGGCGGCAGGCAGTCCGGCTCGGGCGCTGATATCGAAAGGATGCGCGATTTTTTGTCCCAATTTATGTTCCATTTTTCAGGTTTCTCGGCGTCAACGTAATAAAACACATCGGCCCATGCCGTCAATTCTATGGAAGCACTGATTTTCATAATAGCCAGCAGTCTTCCGGTGAATTCTTTCGATGCCGTATAACGTTGTTGCGAAGAGAGTACGACCAGCTTGCTTTCAAGCTGAATCTCTTCAACATAGAGCGCCCAACGCTCGGTAAGGCTGGGACGCGATGCCGCGACCGCTCTCCAGGCAAAAAAGCTGACAAGCACGAATGATGCCAGGCCGAGGGCAAGCAAGAGCATTGTTCTGCGCTTGGGCTCCATAAGAACCCTCCCGGAGTCTTACAACCCCAGATCCTTCTCCCATCCCGAAATCACCGCTTTCGCCTCCTGCCGCAACACAGGCAGCGAGGAGCCTTCTTTCGAAGCTTCCAAATCGTACAAAGCCTTTTCTGCTATCAGGGCAAGGGCTTCCTGCGCCTGCCCGAGGGATGCCGCGTACGCATCGTCCCCCTTACGCTTGAGTTTTTTGGATCGATCTTCCCAGTCCTTCCAGCGCCGCCAGTAGCCTTCCGCTTTTTCTGACCCTTCACCGTAATCATAGTCTGTCCAGAGAGTCTTGAACTCGCCCTTGAAGAGCAGCAGGGGCTTGTAGAGCGAAAGGCAGGGCGTGGATGTACCGGTAAACCAGAGGATCGCCGAATCTTCGCCGCGGTAATCCACCGCGAAGGACGCTGTAGTGGCCGTGGCGGGAAACCCTCCCGGATGGATGCAGAGACTTTCCATATGCCGCCGCCCCGGCCTTGCCGGATCCCAGTCACCGTGGGAGCGGAGAATATCCATAAACCCGAGCGCGGGCGCCCTGTACGCCGCCGCTGCATCCCCGGGTTTATCGAGCCCCTTATAAAACCCGCCCAGGAGCTCGAGCGAAAGCTTTCTTCTGACTTCGCCCTTGGAAAAACGAAGGAAAAAGCGGTTTTCCACGTGCGCCTTGAAGGATTCCTTGCTGCCCTTGCGCCCCGGATCGGCTTCGTCGGAGCAGGCTGCCCTCTCGTTCACGGGGGCTATCTCCTTGCGAGTCTGGGTGTCCAAACGCTTGTAATCCTCCTCTATAGAGTAGGCGTTGGATATGGCGTCCCGACCTTCGGCTGCCCGCCAGGCCCAGCGGCGGCCTGCGGTTTCCAGGATATAGGCTTCCTTTGGATCGGCTATGATAAAACTGTTGTCGTAATACAGCGAACCCCGATACGCCCCATTACCTCCCTGATCGTAGGTTTCCACGAAGCGGCAAAGAAAATCCACCGCGTCCTTGGCCGTGGCGGTCGAACCTAGGGCAGCCCGCAGCATATCCATGCCGAGCAGGCCATCCTTTTTTCGCTTGAAGCGGGAAAACACCGCCTCGTTGCCTATGGCGACGCCCTTCTCATTGATTCCCATCTCGCCCCCGGCCATCCATGAGGGCTTTGAAAGCAAAAACGATAGCCCTGCGTCCGGCACCGGCAGCCGACGCTCCCCTACAAGGCTCGAATCCGAAGGATCGCGACGGGGGATGATGCAGACAGTCTGAGCCTCGGCGGGATGCCGGTCAGAATTCTTGCCAAAAAAAGCCTTGGACGGAGAATCTTTGTTATGCAGCGAGCAGTAGAGCGTATCGCACATGGGATTCCTCCAAGTCCATACTGTAATTACTCCCCCGGAGAATCGCAACACCTCCTCGCCCTAGGGCCTGAGGATGCTTATGTACTGCGGGGCCTAGCAATCCGTTGATTGACCTTTACCTCCGGGGATCATAGTCTACAGGTATGAAATCCTCGAGGAAGGCCTGGCTGGTACTTTTGTATCTCGCGCTTAGAAGCGGGGCTTTCTGCCTTTTCGCCCTTCCCAATACGGGGAGCCTTTTACCGACCGAAAACGCCCCCGCCGGCGAAGCCCTGCCGGCGAACACCGACCCCTTTATAGGCAGGGCAGTCTATGCCCTTCGGGACTCGGTATACATGAGCGCCGATCCGGAAAGCATCGAAGCGCAAGCGGATGACATCATCAAAGCACTGAACAGCCCCTCCGCCGCAGCCCTGGACGAGGAAAGCCGCCTCCTTTTCATCGCCCGGACAGAATTCCTGGCAGGAAGGGCTTTCAACGAAGCCGGCTCAAAGGAAAAAGCCATAGTCCGCTTCGAGAGCGCCGCCGGCCACGCCCGGGCTTCCATGGCATTGGGCGAACATATCCCGGGAATCATGGCGCTAATCAGGCCGCTCTCGGAGCTCTGCCTGCTCAAAGGCATGGGCTTCTTGCTCGGCAACGGCCCCCTCATCCCTCGTTATACGCAGCAAATACTCGACATGGATCCCGGACATCGGGCAGCGACAATAATCTTCGCCTCGTCGAAGGCCTACCCGCCGGGCATTTTCGGGGGCAACCCCAGGGAAGCAATAGCCCTGCTCGAAAAACTCATTGTCCAACATCCCCTGGGATTCGAAAAGGACGAGCTTTTCGACCTGAGAGCCTGCTTAGGCACAGCCTATGCGAAGTTGGGCGACAAGGCGAAGGCAGCCCAGTGGTTCAAGTCCGCCTTGGAGCTCTACCCGAACAACAGCTACGCCCTGACCGAACTGGAGAGGGCAGGCGGATGAGCCTTCAGGAATTCGCCTCAAAGATTGCCTGGCTCTGCCTGGCCGTTTCGCTTTTCGCCCTCTGCCTTACCGCCTTCAACAGCCTCTGGATGCGTAAAAGCGCGGCAGCGGCTTTGAAAGCCCCGCAAAAAGGCCCCCTGATCTCGGTCCTCGTTCCGGCCAGGGACGAGGAAGAGGGTATAGCAGGCTGTCTGGACTCCCTGCTCGCCCAGCGCTACCAGCCTTTAGAGCTTATTGTCTACGACGACGATTCTTCTGACCGTACCGCGGCCATTCTGGACCGCTACGCCGCCGCTTGGCCAGAAAAAATAACGGTCATTCACGGCAAAGGTCTCGAGCCAGGCTGGTACGGCAAGCCCAGGGCCATGCAGGTTCTCCTCGAGGCGGCGAAGGGCGAGTGGCTGTACTACACCGATGCTGATACCCTTCATCGGCCCGACAGCGTCGGCTTTTCTCTCGCCCTGGCCCAAAAATACCGCAGCGATCTGGTTTCGGGCTATGTCCAGCAGCGTATCGGCAGCCTGGGCGAAGCCTTGGTGGTGCCTGCCATCTACCTGCTCTCCATGTTCGCCATGCCCCTCGGCCTCGTGCATGCCACGGGCATCCCCGCCATATCCCATGCCATCGGCCAGTCCATGTTCTTCAACCGCAGCGTCCTGGCCGGACTCGGCGGATTCATCCTCCTGAAAAACAAGGTTTCCGAGGATGTCCACATGGCCAGGCTGATAAAACGCCGGGGAGGCAGGGTACTCTTCGCCGACCTCAAGAATCATGTATCCTGCCGAATGTACAGCGATTACCCCAGCGCCATAGTCGGGCTTTCCAAGAATGTCTACGATTATTTCGGCAAAAATCGGGCTGTACTGGTCGCCGCCACGGCGGGCATAGCCCTCGTGCTCCTGCTTCCCCTCATAGCGTCCCTCTGGCTGCCCTCCGG
Organism: Spirochaetota bacterium; assembly: GCA_023421875.1. Lineage (GTDB taxonomy): Bacteria > Spirochaetota > Spirochaetia > Treponematales > Rectinemataceae > UBA2256. The sequence continues at coordinate 8,112 of JAEZSM010000229.1, forward strand.
CTTCGAGCAGGCCCAGAGAATTTTCAGGCTTTCCTGCCTTTCCATGGTCACCGCCTGGACTCTCCTCATTCTCGACAGAAGGCTTCCCTGGTATCTGCCCTTTTTCTACCCCATTCTCCTGATCAATGTCCTCTCCACTGCCTGGAGAGCTGCCCGGCTCTTCTCCATCGGCAAGGCGGTGGAGTGGAAGGGAAGGATGGTGCGCTAGCCATGGCATACCGACGGGGCGGCGAACTTATAAACACCAGGCTCCCTTTTCGGGCGATTTCCTGCGGAATAACCTGGTTTATCGAACTCGTAGGATGGTATCTGGTAAGGATCCTCTACGGATACCGAAGCTTCGGGCGAAAAAACCTCCACCGCGCGCCAAAGGGGCCGATCATCTACGTGAGCAACCACGCTATCCCACTGGATCCCCTTCTGCACGGGCTCAGCCTCTTGCCTAAGCTTCTATATTATACACTGCTGGAGGAAACGGTCCTGACCCCCGTCCTGGGAACCCTGGTGCGTCTTTTAGGCGGCATACCCATACCCACAGACCAGGGCAGGATGCTGGATATGGAAAGAGCCATGACCCAGGCCTTGCAAGCCAGGGGTAAACTCCATTTCTACCCCGAGGGGGAGTGCTTCCTGCTTAACCAGGAGATCCGGAACTTTAAGCCAGGGGCTTTCTTCGCCGCCGTTCGCCAGGGCGTTCCCGTCCAGCCCCTGGTCACGGTCATCACACGCCGTAGTTTCCTGGGCCGCAGGAGAATAAAGGCCGAAGTGCACGTGCTAAAAGCCGTACAGCCTCCTGCCTCCACGGGAAGACTTATCGCCGACCTCCACCTGGCGCTGCGCTTTGCCGAGCGGATCCGCGGGCGCATGCAGGTCTGCATCGATACGGCCGGCGGTGACAAGAGCCTGTACCGCGGCCCCATGCCCCGGATCAAGGGTGTCAACGACCGCAACCGCTGAGGCTGCCTGCCTAGGCACAAGAAAAACATCCCGAAGACGTATCTTTGACACTTTCCGACAGGACGCATTTTTCCGGCTTGCGCGATGTATATACCTGTGATACCATCCCTTTGTCCTACAGTCTAACATTTAAGGAGACAGATCATGAAGAAAAGACTCTTCACTGTTCTTGTTCTGCTTGCCCTGGTTCTCTCCTTCACCCAGGCCCAGGCCGTCAAACGTTACTCGTTCTCGGGATCCAATCCCGGCGGAACCTGGTACACCATGGCAGGCGGTATCGTTCAGCTTTTAAACGACAAGCTGCCCCCGGAAATCCGCTTTGACATGATCGGCTCCGGCGGCTCGGTGGAAAACACCAGGCGCCTGGCCCTCAATCAGGCCGACATCACCCTCACCTACTCTTCCCACATGTGGGAAGCCAAGAACGGCAAGGGCATCATGGACGGCCGCCCCTCGGATAACATCAGAGTCCTCATGGAACTCTACGGCAGCTCCCACTACTTCGTCACCCTGAAAAACAAGAACATCAATACCCTCCAGGACCTGGAAGGCAAAAAAGTAGTACTCGGCTCCCCCGGCTCGGGCTCCAGCGATAATTCCCGCCGTACCTTCGCCGCCCTGGGCATCAAGGTCAAGGAAAGCGAGCTGGCCTTCGCCGACGCAGCCCGCGCCCTCCAGGACGGCAACGTCGACGCCGTGGGCATGAGCGGACACCCCTCCGCCGGCCTCACCGAACTGGCCATGTCCAAAGATATCCTGGTTATTCCCTTCAGCAAGAGCGATCTGGACAAGGTAACCGCGGCGAACCGCTATTACGACCCCGGCGTCATGCCCCCCAATGTCTACAAGGGTCAGACCGAAGAAGTCCCCTGCTTCTACTTCTCGGTTTACCTCGCTGCCAACAAGAATATGCCCTATGACGTTGCTGCCAAGGTCATGGAGATCATCATGAGCCCCGAGGGCAGGAAGTACCTCGAAAGCGTGCATCCCCAGTTCAAGGGCATCCGCAACAACGCCTCCGGCGTAAAGTCCATCGACATAGCCTATCACCCCGCGGCCGAAGCCTATTGGAAGGCCCATCCCTAATCGTTGAACCGTATACGGGGGTTTCCCGCAGGGAAACCCCCGCTCTTTTCGGATTGAATTAACCTGTTAGTATATAATCGACACCATAGCTGAAACTTCATCCAAACGCAGGCCTGGACCTTAAGCGAGCCGGCACTGCGAGAGAACAAGGGGAACCTAATGAAAACCCGACCCCAGGCCGATTTTTTAAAAAAGCCCGTCACTGTAATCGCAGTCCTCTTCGGGCTTTATTATTTCATTACCTCAGGATTCGGCATCACGAGCAGCGAAGCCCACCGGGGCCTCTACATGCTCTTTACCTTCATGCTCTGCTTCCTGATGTATCCCGCATCCCAGAAAAAACCGAATTCCAAGCTCCTCTACGGCCTGGACGCACTGCTACTCATTATTTCTGCGGCGGCGATCATCTACTGGATTTTCCAGTATCCCACCTATGCTGCACGACGTGTCGGAATTCCCAATAACACTGACATTTTCTTCGGCGCGGTGATGATCCTTTTGTCCTTGGAAGTCACCCGACGGGCAATGGGCTACACTCTCACCATCCTGGGTGCCCTCATGATCGCCCAGATATATTTCGGCCCCTACCTGCCCGGCATCTTCCAGCACGGAGGAGTAAGCCTTTCCCGCCTGATCGAGTACAACTACTTTATCGACGGCATTTTCGGCACCATCGTGGCGGTGTACGCGAGCTACGTAATGCCCTTCCTGGTGTTCGGGGCCTTCTTGCAGACCTCCGGCGCCGGCGATTTCTTCATCGATCTCGCATCGTCAATAGCGGGCAAGATCCCCGGCGGGCCAGCCCTCATCTCGGTCATCGGCTCGGCCATATTCGGCTCCATCTCCGGAAGCCCCGTGGCCAATGTGGTCGCCACCGGCACCTTCACCATTCCCATGATGAAAAAGGTGGGCTATTCCAAGGAATTCTCCGGCGCCGTTGAAGCGGCGGCCTCCACCGGCGGCAGCTTCCTGCCCCCGGTCATGGGGGCGGCAGCCTTTGTATTGGCCACCATCACCGAAACTCCCTACGGCACCATCATGATCATGGCAGTGCTGCCCGCACTGCTCTATTACCTCTCCATCGGCCTCCAGGTCTACTTTCAGGCCAGAAAATCCGGGCTGAAAGGCCTCGAGGCTACCGATGTCCCGAGCACCAGGGCCGTGCTCAAGCGTGGTTGGTATTTCGCCCTCACCATCGTGGTAGTCGGCGTGCTGATCGCCTTAGGATACTCTCCGGCAGTCATCGCCTTCGGCGGTTCCATCTTCGTAGTAGTCTGCAACATCGTCTTCGGGGCTCCCCAGGACAAGCTGACGGTCAAGAAATTCTTCAAGTCCCTGGAGACCGCGGGTACCAGCTCACTGGTAGTCGGTTCCACAGCGGGCACCTTAGGCCTTGTTATGGCCGGCATGACCATGACGGGACTGGGACTCAAGTTCTCGTCTGTCCTGGTAACCGTAGCGGGGAACCATCTCTTTTTGATGATTCTCATGGTCATGCTCATAGCGACGATCATAGGCATGGGTACCACAATTACCGCTTCCTACATTATCCTGTCGATTCTGGCAGCCCCCTCCCTCATCATGGCGGGCGTGCCTCCGGTCAACGCCCACCTGCTCTGCTTCTGGCTTTCAATGTCGTCTAACCTGACGCCTCCCGTCTGCGTCGCCGCCTTCGCGGCTTCCAGCATCTCCGGCGGCAATCCCATGAAAACAGGTTTTCATTCCTTCATGCTGGGAATTTTCATGTACCTGATGCCCTTCGCCTTCGTCTATGTGCCTCAGATTCTGATCGTGGGTTACAGCTTCTTCGAGATCGTCGAAATCGTAATAAGTTACGGCTTTGCCACCGTGGCACTGGCCGCCACGATCCAGGGCTGGCTGCTCATACGACAGCACTGGAGCGCCCGGATTCTCACCCTCGCGGCAACCTTGCTGCTGGCGAGTCCCGAACTCCTCACCGACTTGGCTGGTCTGGGAATTCTGGCTCTGGTCTTTTTCTACAGCCTCTGGAAACGCGGCCGCGGACGGGGAATCGCCGCGGCGGTCTGAGATTCAACCAGCAGCTCGATACCCCGGGCTGGATAAAAATATAAAAGCTGGTTTTTTGCCTCCAATAGGCCTAAAACCAGCCCGCAAGGAGTTTTTATGAAGACAGTCACAATCGCGGATATCCCCGCGGTCAAGGTCAAGGACAGGGAAGGGCTCTATCACAAGGACATCTTCGCCGAGAAAGACGGCACCAAGCACCTGACCTTTCACCACGCCCTCATGGAAAAGGGCGGCCACGGCCAGCTCCACTCCCACCCCCATTCGGAGCATGTGCTCATGGTAGCCGAAGGCTCGTTGGAGGTGCGAAACGACAAGGAATCCCACGCCCTCACCCCCGGCATGGCTATCCTTATAATGCCCACCGAGGAGCACGAGATCATCAACAGCTTCGACGGAAGGACCGTCTACTATGTGATCTACGGCCCCCCCCGGTAGAATAAAACCAAAGACCGGCCAACAACCGGAATGACGAAAAGGCCGCCGGGGAATCACTCCCCGGCGGCCTTTTTATGCCTTGCCGCATCTGCTTCCACATGGCGCCTGGTCCAAAACAGGAGGCTTGGGTCTAAAAAAAAGAGGTCGCCCAGGGTACCCTGGGCGACCTCCTTACCAACAAGGTTCGAGGAACTTATTTCGCAGTACTGGCGGCGTTCATGAACCTGCGCTGATAGGTCACCACCTGGGGCGTGGTAGTCCACTTCACCAGGTAGGCCGGCTCGGTGGTGATAACCACCTTCCGTGTCATGTCCAGGAACTCGGGCTCGGCCAGGAGCTTGTCGATGTCCGGATAGTTTCTGTCGCCCTCCATGGAGCAGATGATCAGCCTGGTGTCGGGGAGGTTGGCCTGGCGCAGCACCCTGAGGTTGTGGCGCACGGCGTCCAGTCCGTCGGAGCCTTCGGGCTTGGTGAACTGGCGGTACTCCTCGTAGAGCTTGGCCCGCTCCAGCACCTTGCCCAGATCCATGGTCGCATCCGTGGGGGCCAGGTAATCCCTTTCGATCAGGAGACTACGCAGGGCTACCAGTGTCTCGTCCTTCTTGTCGGCCTTGTATTTGGCCAGAAGGTCGGTGACCAGCTGGCTCACCACCAGTCTGTGGCGGATGAAGCTGTTGATAAAATAGGGCTTGGCCTGGAGAGCCAGGGCTGTCTGGTAGGGCTCAAACATGAGGGTGAAGTTGATCCTGTAGCCGTGCTCCTTTAAAAGGAGGGCCAGGTTGTGGCCGTGGACGAAATCCGCGGTGTTGCCCTCGTCCCAGCGGCGCTGGAATTTCTTGTCACCCTTTAAAAGCTCGCCCACGTTCTGGCCGTTCACCGGACCGGTGTGGGGAACCTTTATGACTACTCTGTGCTTGGAGAGCATCTCCCGGAACAGGGCTGCCTCTTCCAGAATCTCTGATTCGGAAGCCCAGGGATTATTCAGCTCCACGGAGATATCCACGCCGGGACCGAGGACATTGCCCAGTTCCTGCATGACTTCCTCGCGGGTCTTGAACTTGTTGCCCACGTTAGCCTTGGGATTGTTGATGAAAAGGTCGTAGATGATGCCGGGGTTGCAGGTGAGGTTTGCGATGAGCCCCTTGAGCGGTGCAACCTCATAGGGGTTGGCGCTGTCGGCGGAGAAGAGGACATTGGTGGGCCTCAGTTCGCCGTTCTCGCCGTAGGATATATCGCGCACCAGATCGGCGCAGAGCAGCCCATCGCCCTGGTATGCGTACTCAATCCGGAATCCCGCGGGCGTCTTGCCTTCGGGGACCTTGAAGTAGTCGATAACTTCCTTGAACTCCGGGGTTACGCCCAGGTATTTTACCATTCCCTCGAAAGCGAAGAGGGTATCCAGATCGATGGACTTGTCCAGAACCCTGCGTACATAGGCTTCATCGGTTTTTACGATAGAGACCGCACCGCCCGCAAGCATGGCCTTGACCGTTGTCTTGACGATAGTATCCGCCATTCTTCTCTCCTTTACGCTTTGGCGCTGCCTCTGGCAGCGTTTCCGACGCGCTGTTTGTCTCGACATATCAGGTTCGGCGGCGAACCGCGTCACCCATTTCAACATGTATATACAGATATAACACGGAAAAGACAAGTCGTCAATACGATTCTTTCATTTTTTAAGCACGAGAGCGCTAAAACCTTAACCCTGAAGCCCGGGAGTTAAGAATAAAAATCCGATGGATCGCAACCTTTTGCTTTAGCGACTGAAGGCGAAACGGAGCTTGAAGCGGTCGCCCCGGAAGACAACCTTGGTGAACTCGAAGGGGGCCCCGGTCTGGGAATAAAGCGTATAATGCAGAAGCAGAAGCGCCGAGCCCTTTGGAACCTTCAAGAGCTTAGCCTCCTCCGCCGAAGCCTGGCAGCTCTCCAGCGTTTCAACTCCATGGGTTGCAACGATGGAATAGCGCTTTTCCAGAATATTGCAGAGGGGCTCCTTATCCAGATTTTGCTGGAAAAAGTCTTCGCAGAGTTCTTCGGGAATAAAGGATCGCTCTAATGCCAGGGGCTCGCCATTTGCATAGCGCAGACGCTCTAACCGGTACACAGGGCTGCCTACGGGCAGAGAGAGCCCTTCGGCGATACTCTGATCGGCCCGCTCAACCCTTTTATCCAGCATGGTCGTGCCTGTTTCGTAGCCCTGGGCTTCCAGCTGCTCCCGTATACCCTTCTGGGAAAGGGGGCCTGTCATTATCTTAGGTTCAGCCACGAAGGTTCCCTTGCCGGGAACCCTGTACAGAAGACCTTCGTTCACCAGGCGCGTAATCACGCCCCGGACAGTCATGCGGCTCAGTTCGTAGAGGCGCGAAAGCTCGTTTTCGGAAGGAATTGCTTCATGGTGCGCCAGCCTGCCGTCCCGTATATCGGCTCTTAAAATCTCTTCCAGCTGGGCATAGAGCGGCTTGGGGCCCGATCTGTTGAGTGCGTGAATTTCGTTGGAGGCTTCTCTCTCCTGTGGGGCCGCAGCCATGACTCATCCTCCTAAAAAAACAAAGAGCGGCCGATTCCAGGACTAAATCGCCGAGGATGGCCGGGGGTTCCTTGCATAGTACGACTATTCTTTATATTATGTATATACATGTTTGTATGGGGTTGAAAAGGGGGCTGAGGCGAAAATCGTCGCCCCGCGACCCGAATTTCCCCAGGGAGCCCTGCGCGCCGACAAAGAGACGGCGGCTTCCCATATATTTTTTCGTAAGGAGTAAAGACCATGGCGACAAAGAAATGGAAGGTAGCCGTCGGATGCGATCCCAACGCCGCCGATCTCAAAGAAACAATCAAGGAACTGCTTAAGGCCGAGGGACACAGTTTCGAGGACTTCGGGAGCGACGATCCTATTTACCCCAACGTAGCCTTCACCGTAGGCGAGGCGGTGGCGTCGGGAAAATTCGACCGGGGCATTCTAGTCTGCGGAACGGGCATCGGCATGTCCATTGCCGCCAATAAGGTGCCGGGCGTCTATGCCGCCCTCCTGGCAGACCCCTATTCCGCCGAACGGGCGATCAAGAGCAACAATACCAATGTCGCCACCCTAGGGCAGCAGACCATGGGTCCCTACGTAGCCAAGGCCTTAGTAAAGATCTGGCTGGACGCCGAATGGGAGCCCGGCACCAGGAGCGAACCAAAGGTTCAGGCAATCGTCGATTACGCGGCCAAGCAGGGTAAATAGGAACAGGTTCCGCCGGAGGGTGCGGCGCGGGGCGGGCTTTAGGGCTGCGCCACCGTGCGAAATCCCAGGCCGACCGCCCCGCGCCGCACTACGCCGAACTACGCCGCGTTCTGCGCGGCACATAAGGAAGCAAGCATGCCATTGAGCAAGAAAGAAGAACTGGAGCTGAAGTTCAAAGCCCTCGCGCTGAGGGAAAACGTACTTCGCATGGTAAAAGCCGCGGGCACCGGCCACATGGGCGGAGCCCTCTCCGCGGCCGATATCGTCGCCGTGCTTTACTACAAATTCATGAAGATGGACCCCCAGAATCCCGGCCTGGCCGATAGGGACCGCTTTGTACTCTCCGCCGGCCACAAGTGTCTGATTCTCTACGCCGCCCTGGCCGAGAAGGGATACTTCCCCAAAGAGGTAATGGACAGCTACGGCGAGCTCGATTCGCACATTCCCGGGCATCCCAGCATGGACAAGCTGCCGGGGGTGGAAGCCAATACAGGATCGCTGGGACACGGGCTTTCCATCGCCGCCGGCATGGCAATGGGCCTTAAGCTTTCCGCTTCCTCGGCTCGCGTCTACACCCTAATGGGCGACGGTGAGCTTGCGGAGGGTTCCAACTGGGAAGCCGCAGCCGCCGCCAGCCATCACAAACTGGATAATCTCACCGCCATCGTCGACAAGAACGGCCTCCAGATCGGCGGCGCCTCGGATACCATCATGAACTACGAGCCCCTCCAGGATCGCTGGGCTTCCTTTGGCTGGTCGGTCCGCCGCATCGACGGCCACGACTACCCCACAATCGTCAAAACCCTGGAGAGCCTTCCCTTCGAAAAGGGAAAACCCTCCCTCATCATTGCCGATACGGTTAAATCCAAGGGCTTCCCCTTTGCCGAAGGCAAGGCCGCCTACCATTACTGGAGATCGACCAAGGAAGAACTGCAGCTCGCCGACGAGGCGCTGGCCGCTGCCAGGGCAGAGCTGGAAAAAGCCCTGGCCGAGGCTACCCTCAAGGGAGGACTATAATGAAACAGCACGCGATGCTCTCAGCTAAAGCCTTTGAAGTCAGCGAAGCGCCTATCAAAGCCTTCGGCGAAGCCCTCCTCGAAGCGGGCAAGGCCAATCCGGACATTGTCGCCGTATCCACCGACTCCTCTTCGGGATCAGGCCTCTCGCCCTTTAAGGCAGCCTTTCCCGAGCGCCATGTCGAATTCGGCATCATGGAGCAGGGAGCCGTAGGCTACTGCGCCGGCATGGCCGCCGTGGGCAAAATCCCCTTCTTTGCAGCCATCGCGCCCTTCGTCTCCGCCCGGCCCTTCGAAATGGTCAAGGACGACTTAGGCTACATGCGGCAGAACGTCAAGGTGGTCGGTCGCTGCGGCGGTCTTACCTACTCCCAGTTAGGCCCCACACACCACTCCATCGACGACTTCGCCCTCATGCGCACCATACCCGGCCTCCTGGTGCTCAACCCCGGAGATCCGGTATCCATTCGCAAGGCCACCCTGGCCCTGGCAAAGCACATTGGCCCCTCCTACATGCGTATCGGCAGTCCCAACATGCCAGTTCTGTACGACGAGGATCTGCCCTTCGAAATCGGCAAGGGTATCCTGGTCAGGGAAGGACACGACGTCACCATCATCGGCACGGGAACCGTCCTCTGCCAGGCGGTCAAGGCAGCCGAACTGCTGGACCGCAAGGGCATCAGCGCCCGGGTTATCGATATTCACACCATCAAGCCCCTGGACGAAGAAATGATCCTCAAGGCGGCGGGCGAAACCAACCGGATCGTCACCGTGGAAGAACACTTCCTCAACGGCGGTTTAGGCAGCGCGGTAGCCCAGTTCCTCTCCCAGGCAAGGCCGACCCCCTTAAAACTTCTTGGCATCGATGACCGCTTTGCCTCCAACGGCCCTTACGAAGGCCTCTTGGGCCAGCAGGGGCTCTTGGCCGAGCAGATCGCCGCGAGCACCACGGAGTTCCTGAAGAAAAAATTCTGAGACCAAGGCGTTTTTTAAATGCCGAAAAAAGGCGGCCCCTCCCGGAGCCGCCTTTTTTTAAAAAAGCGAAGCTTGTCGCTATCAACAACTATACTATCGCCATATCTTACTATCTCAGCCCTTTGCCAGCAGGAGCTTTTCCTCGCCTGCGGGAACATACAAGAT
>JAEZSM010000072.1 GCA_023421875.1 Spirochaetota bacterium
CTCCTGGAATGGTACCGCGCGCTTCTTGCCCTGCGCCGCCAAAAAGCCGCGCTGCGCCGCGGCTCCCTCCACTTCATCGAAGGCCCCAAAGGCCTTTTTGCCTGGGAACGGTCCCTGGGCGTCAAACTCGCAGCCCACGCCTTTGCCGCAGGCAGCGAAGCGGTCGAGGACAAAAAATCCGTCGCCCGCGAGCTTGCGCGGAATTCTTCCGGATCGATTAGGGTCTTTCTAAATTTCCGTTCCAAGCCACTTACTATCCACCTCGATGTTCCCCTGACCATACTGCTCTCCACTAAGCGAAATATCGGTGATTCAATTAATCCGGGTTCTCTGATGCTCGAAGCTTCCGAAGCCCTGATCGGCGAAGTCTCAAGCCAGTGAGACATTCTCAGTTGGCTTTTTGCCGCCACTGGGTAACTTTTGCCTGGAAGCGTAGTTTTAGCTATTTTCTATATAGCAAGCTGCGCTTGACCGGCAGCGAAGCGCGATCCGAGGCGGAATGCTCGGTAACTGCGCCAAGGAGATAATTCGTGAAAATTGAAGAAAACCCAAAAAAACCTCTCTTTTACTATTACGGCATTGTTCTGCTCGTAGTCCTGGTGCTCAATGCCTTTATTTTTCCGTCCATGGCCGAAAGCCGTATCGTACAGACCGATTACAAAAGTTTCTTGTCCCAGGTTGAATCTGGCTCAGTTCGTTCGGTGCAGATCGACACTGCGCAGATTCGATATACGGCTTTGGATTCGGCAGGTAACGAAGTCATCTACAATACTGGAAAAGTGGACGATCCTGGGCTCGTCGATAGGTTGTACGCCGCCGGAGTGGAATTCAGCCAAGTAATTCCTAAGCAAAATTCACCCTTGCTGTCCCTACTGAATTGGATTCTTCCCCTGGCCTTGTTTATTGGCATAGGGCAACTCATGGCCAATAGAATGGGAGGCAAGCTGGGTGGCATGGGCAACGCCATGGCCTTCGGTTCGAGCAAGGCTAAAATCTATGTTGAAGCCCAGACAGGAAAATCCTTCGCCGACGTAGCGGGTGCCGACGAGGCCAAGGAAGCATTGCAGGAGATCGTCGAGTTCCTACACAATCCAGAAAAATACAAGGAAATAGGAGCCTTGGTTCCCAAGGGGGCCCTTCTGGTAGGACCTCCGGGGACGGGTAAAACCCTCTTGGCCAAGGCTGTGGCCGGCGAGTCCAAAGTCCCCTTCTTTTCCATTTCCGGATCCGAGTTTGTCGAGATGTTCGTGGGCATGGGCGCGGCCAGAGTGAGGGATCTCTTTAAGCAGGCTAAGGAAAAAGCGCCCTGCATCGTATTTATCGACGAGATCGACACTATCGGAAAATCGCGCAACTCCGGTATGTACGGCGGCAACGACGAGCGGGAGCAGACCCTCAACCAGCTTCTCACGGAAATGGACGGTTTCGAAGCCGACAAAGGCGTCGTCATCCTCGCAGCCACCAACAGGCCCGAAACCCTGGATAAGGCGCTGTTGCGCCCCGGCCGCTTCGACCGACGCATCCCCGTCGAGCTCCCAGACTTGGCGGGTAGAGAGGCTATACTCAAGGTCCATGCCAAAAAAGTGAAGATGGGTGGAGGTATCGACCTCAACGCCATAGCTAGGGCAACCTCCGGCGCTTCCGGCGCCGATCTGGCTAACATCATCAATGAAGCAGCCTTGCACGCGGTCAAAATGGGACGCAACGAGATCAACCAGATCGATCTGGAAGAATCGGTGGAAGTCGTGATCGCCGGCTATCAGCGCAAGAACGCCGTCATCTCAGCCAAGGACAAGCAGATCATCGCTTACCACGAGATAGGACATGCCCTGGTTGCCGCCAAGCAGAAGGACTCGGCGCCAGTTCATAAAATCACCATTGTCCCCAGAACCTCCGGAGCCCTGGGTTATACCATGCAGGTAGACCAGGTGGAGCAGCTTTTACTGTCCAAGGAGCAGGCTCTGGACAAGATTTCTGTACTCATGGGGGGCAGGGCTGCCGAGCAGCTGGTTTTCGGCACTATCACCACTGGCGCTTCCAACGACATAGAGCAGGCTACAAAAATGGCCAGGGCTATGGTTACCCGCTTCGGCATGAGCGATGTCTTCGGGATGATGGCCCTGGAAACAGTCAACAATCCCTACCTCGGAACCGATTCCACGCTCATGGTCTCTCCCGCCACCGCTGCCAAGATCGACGATGAAGTGCTTAAGATCATCCAGTCCTGTTTTGACCGCGCAACCACCATTTTGAAGGACAACAAGGAGAAAATGAACGAGCTCACCCAATGCCTCCTCAAAAAGGAAACCATGACCGGCGAGGAGTTCATGCAGGTGCTCAACTGTGCGGAGGAATGCGAAAAGTGCTGACATAGTTGCCGCCGCGCGCGGTCGAATGTTCTCGTCACTCCTCGTTACTTTTTCCAAATTTTCTTGACAGTATATAAAAGTATTCTAGAATTAAGGATGAAAAAGTATCGAGGAGGATTAGGATGAAAAAACGTGCTGTCCTTCGTATTCTTGGTCTATTTCTTGTCTTTGTTTTTTTCAGTTGCGATTTAGGAGGAGATAGTACTTCACTTGATAGTGATGAAGCCAAGACTCTTTATCTGGCAGCATCCGAGGCACTCTACGATGAGGTTGATCCTTTAGGTGAGAATTCTGATAAAGGATTTTTATCTAAGGCCCCAGTTACAGAGAATATCTTACATAATTTACTTTCTGTTTCGGCAAATGGAGTAACCATGTCCGGAACAGTGACTGGCACTATTACAACCGAAATGCCGACGTCTTTTCCCCCAGAAACCCCTGGTCCATTTAAGAACTCAATTGATATTACTATGAACATTGAAGGTACAATGGATGAAGTAGACGTACCTGATCCTAATAATTCGTCTAATACTTATACTGTTTCTGGTTCTATAGTACACTATATGCATATGGTCATGGACATGACTATGACGATGGATGCTGAAAGTTACGCAATTACGCCTGATGGAACACTTGATCTAGATATTAAGCACACAAGTACGTTGACTGTGGTAAAAAGCGATGGAACTAAGGCGACATTTAAACTGAATTTCGAAGACAAACCGGCAACAATTGATCTTGGAATTCTGGGCCCAGGTAGTCAAATGCCAAATGGTGCTAATTCCTACCAAAAGACAGCAAAATTGTATACGTATGACGAGAATGGAAAACTAATGACCGAAGCGGATGTTTCTATAATGGATGTCCCCTGGATGATGGGTAATCTCATGGGAGGCGGAGCGCCTCAAGGCGGCGGCGAAGCCCCCCCACCACCTCCACCGGGACCTTAATGCAATAGTTCCGTATTTAAAAATTTGTCTCAGGAATTGATTGGAATTCATACTTCTTGAGGGTCTGTGGTATACTGCCACAGACCCTCTGATTTATTAATACAGATAATGTAAATTTCAGAGGTCATACTTTAGAGTTTTACATGAAGAAATTTGTACAAATATTGTCGCGCCGATCGACGGCGGTATTTTTTTCTCTTGTAGCGCAGCTCGGCGTATTAGTTGCAGTTTTAGTGGCATTTTCCGGCTCCTTCTATTTGTTTTCGGCCGCCAGTCTCGCCCTGAGCTTTATCGTCGTCATCTGGATTCTCAACGATTCTAAAAACCCTGCCTTCAAGCTCGCCTGGATCATCCTCATTCTGGTTTTTCCCATCTTCGGGGGAATCTTTTACTTGCTGTTCGGAAGAAACCGGCTCGATAACCGGATGCGCAAAAAGCTGGCCAAGGCCGCAGCCTTTGTGGCCGATCATGCCCGTAGCGATGGCAGAGAATCGGAAACTGGGGATACCATGCAAGCCCTTGAAGCCCTTGATCCGAACGCTGCCCTCCAGGCCCGCTATATCAGCAAAGTTTCGCGGACAATGCTTTCCCGCTGCAGCGATACGGTATACCTGAGTTCGGGAGAGGCGGCTTTTGCGGCGATTCTCCAGGAACTCGAAGCGGCGCGGCACTACATTTTCCTTGAATTTTTCATCATAGCGGAAGATGGGATGTGGGCTGCCATTCTGGAGATCTTGGAGCGAAAAGCTGCCGCCGGTCTGGATGTGCGGGTCATGTACGACGATTTCGGTTCCATGGGCCGTCTACCAAGAGACTATTGTAAGATTCTGGAGTCGAAAGGGATTCGCTGCGCCGTGTTCAATCCCTTCAAGCCGATTCTCTCATCGACGCACAATCACAGGGATCATCGTAAGATTCTCGTGATCGACGGCAAGACTGCTTTTACCGGCGGCATCAACCTGGCTGACGAATACATCAATAAGCTCGAGCGCTTCGGGCACTGGAAAGACAATGCCCTTATGATAAAGGGTGAAGCGGTGGAAAGCTTTAGCCAAATGTTCCTGCGCCTCTGGAACTATGCCGCCTCGGATCGCTCCGTGATGCCAAAGGATCCTGATGGGAAATCGCAGTATTCGATTCCCGGCGACGGCTTCGTTTTGCCCTTCGAAGACAATCCTCTGGATGATGAAACCGTGGGGGTTAACGTCTATTTAAACGTAATAATGAAGGCCAAGCGGTTTCTATTCATTACGACACCCTATCTCATCATCGACGAGGGGCTCTCGGGCGCCCTCTGTCTTGCCGCCAAGAGCGGGGTTGATGTGCGTATCATAACTCCGGGGGTACCGGACAAATGGTATGTGCATGCAGTAACCAGGGCCAACTATCGGGCTCTGCTCAAATCGGGCGTGCGGGTTTTCGAATACAGTCCTGGATTTATTCATTCAAAAAGTTTTCTCGCCGATGATGCCGTGGGCACGATCGGTACAATAAATCTGGACTTCAGAAGCTTTTATCTCCACTTCGAATGCGGTGTATGGCTGTATGGCTGTAAGAGCCTGGAATCTATGAAAAATGATTTTTTATCAAGCCAGAATCTGTGCAGGGAAGTGAAAATTTCCGAACTCGAACAAGAAAAATTGTACCGCAAAGCCTCTGGGTGGCTGCTTAAAGTTTTTTCTCCGCTTTTCTGAATCTCAATACAGAATAGACAGGACTATCGTCTCGGCGGAGCGGTGGGGCGATAGTCCTGTCGGCAGTTGGTCGCGTAGCGGCTATACCCTGAGCAGTGGGCGCTCAGATGGCTCCAGGAATCGTCCTTTCCATCTGGCCGATCTCGAAGGCCTGGGAAGAGATAATGTGTCCCTGCTCTTCGATGTAGGTTTTTACGACATCGCCGATGGAGACTACGCCCACCAGCTCATCGCCGTTTTTGACAGGCAGGTGCCTGAACTTGCGGGCTGTCATGACCTTGAGGCAGTCTTCGATTGAGGTAGAGGGCTCCACGAACCAGGGATCAGGGGTCATTATTTCCTTGACCTTGGTCAAGTCACAGCTGCGGCCTTTGATAATTATTTTCCTTGCCAGGTCCCGCTCGGAGAATATGCCTGCGAGTTTTCCGCTTTCATTCAGAACGAGGATCGCTCCGATATTCTTCTCGCTCATTTTGACCAGGGCGTCAACGACCAGGGTTTCGATACCGACACTGACGATTTCACTGCCCTTTGCGTTGAGAATATCTTGTACCTTTTTCATTGCAACTGCCTCCTTTACCGCTATCTGTACGATTGTATGACGAATATTAATAATTTACAATATTACGCGGTCGAAAGCTATAGTCAAGCTGAAAATTATTAGTATCGGCGTGGGCGGTGGTGAATAAAAAAACCGCGGTCTTTTTTAGACCGCGGCATGCTCTAATAGCCCCTAGGGGAGTCGAACCCCTCTTTAAAGATTGAGAATCTTTTGTCCTAACCGATAGACGAAGGGGCCTCGTGAAGGAAAAAACTCTCGAGAAAAGTTTTTTCCTTCACGTACGAGTTTTTGCTGGAAGCAAAAACTCGTCGAACCTCTTTTCAAATAGAAAAATTCTCGTGGATACCGAAGTTTTTGCTCGAGGCAAAAACTCGTCGTTGTCTATGTAAAAGAGCCAGAAAGCTGGTAGTTCCCCAGGGAGGATTCGAACCCCCACAAGCAGATCCAGAGTCTGCCGTGCTACCATTACACAACCGGGGAATGCACGCGAATCGGCGCATACAATAGCGCCTCCGGACGTTTTTAGTCAATCCCTTCTAGACTTTCTCCCCGGATTTGCGGATGTCGAAAAGCTCCAGCTGGGGGCGTTCCTCGCCGTTCCAGCGGTTGGTCCCGAGCTTGAACAGCAGGTCGACCTTGTCCCTGGCCTTGAAGGAGAAATCGCGCTCCAGCCGCTCGGCGCCGTCCCATAGCAGGGCTGGCCACTTGTAGGCACCGAAGTCGAGGGTGAGCTTGAGATGGCTTTTAGCAGAACGGCCGACGATCTGGGCATCCACCATGGGCACCTCCCGGGTGAAAAAAACCAGAGGCGGATTGCCCTCTCCGAAGGGCTCGAATCGGGCGCAGGTTTTTTGCAGCTCCGGGCGCAGATAGGGATGAGGCAGTTCGGCGTCGATCCAAAGGCTTTCTTCTGTTACGGCGGTATCGCTTTTCTTGAGTTCTTCTTCGGCCAGAACGACGAATTTCTCCCAGTTGTCCTTGGGCATTGAAAAGCCCGCTGCTGCATCGTGACCGCCGTAATCGAGGAAGAGCTCGGCACAGGCTTCCAGTAGTCCCGAAATTTTATAGCCGTTGGCGCTGCGGACCGATCCCACTACGGTTCCGTCCTCCCTGAAGGCTGCGATGATGGCGGGGACCTTGAAGGTTCCCGCCATCCGGGATGCCAATAATCCTGTGATGCCGCTTTTTACCAAGGGCGATCCTAGAAGGACAAAACGTCGGCCGTTCTTCTCAAAATTCTCACCGGCCAGGGGGTAGAGAGCCTCCCAGGATTCGGTTCCCATTTTTTTGCGCTCGTTATTGGCCTCGACAATCGCTTGACCGGCTTCCATTCGTTCGGCGCCTTCCTTGCCCATGAGCAGCCTGAGGGCAATATCGGGTTTGCCGATCCTGCCGGCGGCGTTCAACAGGGGGGTTATCTGCCAGGCTATTTCGGTGGCTTTAAGATTGCGGCTCAGCCCCTGGATCTGAAAGAGTTCCCGCAGGCCATTCCGGGGCATCTGTGCAATGGATGCCAAGCCTCGGCGCACGATGATGCGGTTTTCGTCCTGCAGGGGCATGATGTCGGCTATGGTGCCCAGGGTCGCGAGCTGGAGGAGAAAGTCGGCTCCTCCCAGGTTGGAAAATGCTCTTTCCCAAGCTAAGGCCTCAAAGACTGCCTTCAGGGTATCGATATCGCCGGCGGGCTTTTCGGCGTAGATGTCCACCTTGAGCAGGTGGCGCAGCTCCGAAAGGCTCCTTCCCGCCCAGGAGGGAAAGACGAGGGCACCCTCGTCCGCCAGGTCGAAGCTTTCGATTTCGATGGAAGAGCCGAAGAGAGAACGAACCTTGCCGTTTAAGTCCTTTCTTCCCCAGACGAAAATGGAGCGGTCGTTCAGGAATCGGGCGAGTCGTTCCAGAAGACCCCGAGGCTTTTTTTCGTCCAGGATTTCGGAAAAACGGCTGGTCTCCACCAGGTTGTGTAGTTTTACCGCCTCGACGTTCCAGCGCAGCGCCTCGCCTTCCTTGCTCTCGCTGATGCTCAGAAGGGCGGCAGGCTGCTTGTAGAGCGAAGTCTTCCCCAGGGCGCAGGCTGCGGCCAGTTTAAAGGCGACGCCGGCTCCTGCCAGTTCCCTGAAGGGGTAGCCGCAGCCTTCGATTTTAGGATCGATAACCGCCAGAGCTTCAGGCGGCTTGGGGGCCTGGAGACGGTGGTGGTCGCAAATTATTACATCGATACCCAGTTCGGCGGCCCGGGATACTTCCGTATGGTTGGATATGCCGCAGTCTACGGTGATAATAAGGCCGCCGCCTTTGGCGGCAAAGGATTCGATGACAGGGAGGGATAGCCCGTAGGGTTCTTCGCCCTGGGGAACCCGGTACTCGGCCTCGATACCCAGGGTTGCCAGGGCCTCCACCAGTAGGGTAGTGGCTGTAACGCCGTCGGTGTCGCTGTCGCCGAAGACCAGGACCTGCTCGCCCTCGTCGGCGGCCAAAAAGATTCTGTCCACAGCGTCTTCCATGGCAGTAAAAAGGAAGGGGTTGCGGAGGTGGCGGAGATCGTTCTCGAGATAATACAGAACTTGGGACGCTTGATGCTGCTTTCGGCGGGCGAGGATAGCGGCGCTGAGACTGTCTATGCCGAAGCGGCGGATCATGGTCTTTACCGCTTCCTGATCGATTTCATCCTTGAGCCATTTCATGAATTGGAAAGCTCCTCCAGAACGAGGGGGCTTTCCCTCGGAGGTTTTTCTGCGATTTTCAGTGCCTTTAAAGCCATGTCCAGGGCAGGGCCGAGGCAGGCTTGGTCTTTGCCGAAGATGTCGGCGACCAAGGTTCCCTGCCGGACGGCATCCCCTTTTTTGCAGTGGAATATAAAGCCCACATCGGGCTGCACCTGGTCGTCGGTGGTGTTTCTGCCTACGCCGAGGAGCACGCCGGCCAGTCCTATCCCATAGGCATCGATCGATTCGATATAGCCCGATGATGGGGCCTTCAGCTGGACACTGTGGGCCGAGCGGTGCTTGCCGCGGAGCTCGGCAAGGCGTTTAAGGTCGCCGCCCTGGCGACTGACATTTTTATAGAACAAATCCAGGGCAGCTCCGGAAGACAGGGCTTTGCGGCATAGGGTTTCTCCCTCGCCAGGGTCGGCGGCCAGGCCTGCGCTTACGAGCATCCAGGCGCCTAGGCGCAGGGTAAGGTCTGTGACATCCGCAGGTCCCTTGCCCTCGAGGCAGTCGAGGGTTTCTTCTATTTCGAAAAAATTGCCGACACAGCGACCCAGGGGCTCGGTCATGTCGGTGATGAGGGCGACGACGT
>JAEZSM010000153.1 GCA_023421875.1 Spirochaetota bacterium
GGAGAAGGTTTTGCCGCATGAGGTACAACGGTAGCGGGGTACTGTGCCGAAGGCTTTTGTGTTATAGGAGCCCCAGGGGACATAGGCGTGGTAGGGGGAAGATTGAGTGGGCTGGTGATGGATGCAACTTGATCGAGCGCAGAAGGGTGGTGAAAAGACTTCCATACTCACCCTACGCCTTCGACCTGCCTTGCTGCTTCAACCGCAACAAGGTTCGAGGAACTTTATAAAAAAAACGATTGACCGGCATTCTTCGATAGCCTAGACTGAAAAAAATCGGAGGTGCCGTGGCCTTACGCGACCGCATACTTACCCAGTTTCTCAGCGCGACAATCCTGCTTTTCCTTCTTTTCGGCATCCTGGCCGACGGACCCTCCGCGGCGCTGGAAGGTTTTTGGCAGCTCCAGCTCAGTCCTGCCAGGCTCTTGAGCGACTATACGGCGCTTCAGAACGCCGGCGCAGCCCTGTTCAACGCCGCGATTGTGGGTATCATCGGCTGGATCTTCATTCTACTGAACGGCATCAAGCCCTCAGGTCCGACCCTTGCGGCGGTTTTTACCATGATTGGTTTCGCCCTCTTCGGCAAAACCCCGCTCAACTGCATCCCCATCATGGCAGGGGTGAGCCTCTCGGCGCTCATCGTCAAGAAAAAGCCCAGGGAATACCTGCTTATAGGAATGTTCGGCACCGCCCTCGGCCCCTTAGTGAGCTTTGTCGCCTTTGAAATGGGCCTTGCTCCCGCGCTTGCCCTGCCCGTATCCATGGCGGTAGGCCTGGCTGTCGGCGTCGTCTTGCCCCCCTTGGCGATAGCCATGCTCCATCTGCATCAGGGCTACAACCTCTACAACGTTGGGCTGACCGCAGGTTTTATCGGACTTTTTGCGGCATCGCTTCCCAACGCAGGAGGCAAGAGCATCGCGTCCATCTCTTCTTGGGGCAGGGCTGCCGATCCCTGGCTCATACTTCTCATCCCAATTCTAAGCGTCATCGCCATAAGCATGGCCTTTATCTGCTGCGGTAAAAAATCCTGGAAGGAATTCCTTGCCATACTAAAGCTTCCGGGCCGTCTACCCTCGGATTTCTGCGAACTCAGCGGGCCCGGGGGCGCCCTGCTGAACATCGGCATCCTAGGACTGGCCTATTTCGCCTACGTGGCGATTGTCGGGGCTCCGTTCAACGGACCGGTTATCGGCGGCCTGATGACCATAATGGGCTTCGGGTTTTTCGGAAAACACCCCAAGAACGTGATTCCCGTATTCCTAGGGCTGCTGGCGGCCGCCCTCATATTCGGCAAGCCCTTGAACGAATCCTGGGTTATATTGGCTTTTCTCTTCGGCACGGCCCTGGCGCCGCTCGCCGGGGAATTCGGTCCGGCCATCGGCATCCTGGCAGGGTTCCTTCACCTGGTATTGGTCGAACGCTCGGGCACCTGGCACGGTGGCATGAATCTTTACAACAACGGTTTCGCAGGGGGGCTCACCGCGACGCTTATCGTATCGGTGATCGAGTGGTACAGAACGAGTACCGAGCAGTAAGGGCAAAAGGAATTATCCGATGAAGCGTAGGGAATTTTTAGTACATCTCATAAGCGAGCTTTCCAGCTTTCTTCTTCAGGAACAGCCACGGAAGATGGTGATCTCCCTCCATCAAGAGGCCGACGGCATTCACCTGGCGGTCATCGACGACCGGGCGCGGAGCGATGTGGAGATAAAGTCTATAGAGCGTGCCTTGAACGCTTCCAGGCGGCCGGAGCTGGCCGGTTATTACGGGCAGATGGCCGGCCACGACCTGCTGGGCAGCGCAAGGCTCAATCTGGTGGGCTGGCAGATCAAGCACGCCGATGTGCTCAAGAATCCCGGCGGCGGGGTGATGCTCAACCTCTGGATTGGCGGCGAAGGCTTCGAATATACAAAATTCAGCATAGATCCAGAGAACGAAAAAGAAGAATAGGCCGCCCGGAGGCAAGAGGCCGGGCGCTGTTGCCTGGTCGGTTATAAAGCGGCTATAGTCGACGTATGGCCTTTAGTATTCTCTGGTACGATCTGGAAACCTTCGGCATTGATTCAAGGCACGACAGGATCGCCCAGTTCGCCTGCATCCGCACCGACGAGAATCTCAAGGAAATCGGCGAGCCTTTAAAGCTGTATTGCAAGCCTCCCTTGGACTATCTTCCCTCTCCCGCGGCCTGTATGGTTCATGGCATCAGCCCGCAGACAGCCTTCGAGCTGGGACTCGGAGAGTACGACTTTTCCCTGAGGCTGCTCGAGGAATTTGCCCGGCCCGGCACCACCGCCGCCGGCTATAACTCGATCAATTTCGATGAGGAGTTTATCCGCCACCTGCTGTACAGGAATCTTTTCGATCCCTACAAGCGGGAATACGCGGAGGACAATTCCCGCTGGGACATTATCAATCTGCTCAGGGCTGCTCACGATCTTCGGCCCGAGGGCATCGTATGGCCCAGGGACGAGGACGGAAAGCCGCTTTTTAAACTCGAAGCCCTTTCCAAGGCCAATGGCCTGGATCACAGCGCTGCCCACGATGCGCTTTCCGATATCAGGGCTACCATCGATTTGGCCCGACTGGTAAGGGATCGACAGCGGCGTCTCTACGACTGGTATTTCAGCCATCGAAAGCGGGAAAGCTTAAAGCCCCTGATCAATCTTTCAGCCCGCAGAATGCTCCTCCATACAGCGGCGGAGTATTCCAGTCCCAGGGGCTGCAGCACCCTCATCGCCCCGGTGGGCATCGATCCCGGTAACCGCAACCAGCTTATCGCCATCGACCTGCGCTTCGATCCCGGCGAACTGGTTTCGCTTTCAGCCCAGGAAATAAGGGCACGGGTGTTCACCAAGGCAGGGGAGGGCGATAAGCCCAGGGTTCCGCTTTCCCGCATCAGACTCAACCACTGCCCCTACCTGGCACCCCTTTCCACCCTGTCCAAGGAGGCCGAAGCGAGACTTGGCCTCGACAGAGCCCTCTGCGCCCAGCGGCTTTCTTTTATCGGGGCCAGCCCAGGGCTCGTGGATACCCTTATGGCGGTCTTTGACGAACCCATGCCCGCCCCGGCCTCGGACGAACCCGAGCTCAGCCTCTATTCCGGCGGATTCCTGCCTTCCGCGGACAGGGCCAAGCTCGAGCGTTTCCACGCCGATCTGGCTGGGGCAAGAAAGACTCCGGAAAGCCTCTTGGAGCTCAAGCGTTCGCTCTTCGCGGCCACATTCAAGGACGAGCGCATTCTGAGGCTTGCCGGTAGATTGTTCGCCCGAAACTTTCCTGAAACCTTGAGCGAGTCCGAACGTTTAAAATGGAGAGACTTCTGTCTGGCGAGGATTCAGTTTCCAACCAGCGAAGGGGCTGCCGAACTGGCGGATTACAGAAGGCTCAAGGAAACCCTCCTGGCGGACCCGGACACTCCGGCTCCCCGCAGGGCCATGGCTCACGCCCTTTTGGAGTGGGGCAAGGTCCTGGAGGATCCTTCGGCTTTGTCGATTTGAGCAAACTGCGCTATGCTTAGATTGGGCTCTTACGCCCAAGGCGGTGGTATATGGATACAACGGGCGTGCGAACCGCGTCGAAGCGGTCTTCGTTCCTCATACTTTTTCTTATAGTCCTTTTTACCTGCGTTGCGGTTCGAGCCTGGTCCCTGGACATCCGGGACGATTCCGGCCTCCTCTGCGTTCAAGTCAACCGAAGCCAAATTCGGGAATACCCTTCGGCGCTGGCGCCCGTGCTGGCAACGCTGGGCTACGGCGAGCAGGTGCGGGTATACGAGAATGCTTCGGAGGGATGGGTCAAGGTCTACCTGCCGGGCTCTACCAGGCTGGGCTATATGTTCCTCTCCGCCCTCACCCAGACAAGTCTCGATGCGTCAGGCAGCCTCGGCCCCGTCGAACAGGGCTTCTCGGGAGGCGAGATCGCCCTGGCGGGAAAGGGCTTCAGCGAGTCGGCAGAGCAGACCTATCGCCAGAGCTCCCAGGTGGATTATGCTCCTGTAGATGCGATGGAGGATTTCGAATACAGCCAGGATGCCCTGGTGGGCTTCCTGGAGGGCCGTGCGCCGTGAGAGACTCAAGCGGATGAGAAAGGGCGGCAAAAGCTCAAAAAGGATCTTGTCCGCTGTCGCAGCCATTCTTTTAAGCCTGTTTCTCGGATCCTGCCTCAGCCTGGGACAGAGTCTGGAACTCCTGGCTTCCGACGCCTTCAGCCAGGGCCTCATGGATCGATACGAGGAAGCTATTCTCAGGGCGGCTGCGAAGGCTGCCTCCGAGGCGGCGCAGCCCCTCTCGCCCAGCCAGGAGTATTATATAGGCAGGGCTGTGGCTGCGAGGATTTTTTCCCTCTACGGGCTCTATGACAAGCCGGCCTTGAACGAATATCTCAACAAGCTGGGGCAAGGGCTCTCTCTTTTCTCCTTGCGTCCCGAAATCTACGCCGGATACCGCTTCGCTGTTCTTGACAGCCAGGAAGTAAACGCCTTTGCCTCCCCCGGCGGGCATATCCTCGTCACTAGGGGATTGCTGGCCAAGGCCGAGAGCGAGGACGAGCTGGCGGCGGTGCTGGCCCACGAAATCGCCCATGTGGCCCTGGGCCACGGGCTGGCATCGGTGCAGGGTTCCCGCCTGGCTCAAATAGCCTCCGACTATGCCCTCGCCGCCGGACTCTCGTCCGGCGGCGAGGCGGCCTCCTTCACCGAAGCCTTCGGCGAGGCCATATCGGAAATTGCCACGGTGCTCCTGATCTCGGGCTATTCCCAGAGCTTCGAGCTCCAGGCCGACAGGGAGGCGAAACGGATTCTCTATCAGGCCGCCTATGCCCCGGCCGCCCTGGACCGGCTCATCGCCAAGCTGCCTACCCAGGCTCAGGAGAGCAGCGGATTTGCCCAGACCCATCCGTCGCCCTCATTCAGGTTGGAAGCCTTGCATGACGAACTCATCGCCCCTGCCGGGGCGCTTGATCGGGGCGCAGGTTCTTTTGGCGGCAGGCCGGGTAAACGTTATTGGCCCAATCCCAGGCCCGAAGCCGAGGAAAGCCAGGTAAGCCCCACTGAACGCAGCCAAGCCCGCAGCGAGCGTTTTGCGGCTTTTAAGGGGCTGTTCTGATGAGGCAAAAGGCGCGCCGCAAGGATTCATGCATCAACAAAGCATTGCATAGAAGCTTTTTAGCCCTGGTCATCGGACTTTTCGGGGCTGCGCTGTTTCTCGCCTCAGGCCTCGCCGAGGCCTTGGATCGTGAACTTTACGACTTCAGGGCTGGGCTGAGCTCCGAAAGGAAGCGCAGGGCTGAAGACGAGGGTTCCGCTGCCCCCGGCGGGGCGACGTCTACCCCGGTGGAGCTTGTGTTTGTCGACCAGTACAGTCTTGCCTGGGTGGAGGAAAACCTGGGCTTCGGCTGGCCCTGGCCAGGGAATTCTACGGCATTCTGGCCGAATACTGCGCCCAGGCCAGGGTCTCGGCCTTCGACATACTTTTTACCGAAACCTCGAGCTTCGGCCCCGACGACGACCTGCGCTGCGCCAGGGCCATGGATCGGGCGGGCAATGTGGTGCTGGCCGGAAGGCCGACACCCGATCCGCTCCAGCGACTCTCCGCCCTTCCCGTGGAAAGGGTCCGTTTCGGATCGGTAAAAGCTCTGTTGGACGAGGATGGAGTGGTCCGGCGCTACAGGGCGGAGAACTCGGACGGGCCTTCTTTCGGTCTGGCGGTCCTCGAGGCTGGAGGGCAGGGCGACAGGCTGTCCCGCGGGCCGGAAGCCTTTCTGCGCTTTGCCGGCCCCTCGCCGAGCCTGCCGGCACTGAACGCGGCGGAGATTCTCTATAGCGCCCTCAGCCTTAGAGAAGGCGGAGAGCCTGGGATACGACAAGAGTACTTCGCGGATAAATACCTGATATTCGGCTTCTCCGCCCCTGGACTTTTGGACCGCCAAGCGGTGCCCACCGATTCGGCTATGCCGGGGGCGGAGATTCACGGGACATTCGTTCACAATGTTCTCGAAGGCCGGCTGCTCTACCCCCTGGGCTGGATCTGGGAAACCCTTCTTGTCCTGGCTGCGGGCGTGGCGGCGGCGGTTTTCGCATCCTATTTTAGAAATCCCCTGGCTTTGGCCGGCGCCGCGGCCTCGCTGCTTCTGGCGCCCCTGCTTTCGGCATCGATTTTCTACGAAGCCGGACAGGTGAGCATGCCCGCCTTAGAGCTCGCGGCGGCTTCCTTGAGTTTTATGGCGGGAATCGTGCTCTCCTATGTGGCGGAGGGAAAAACCAGGGCCTTTCTTAAACGGAGCTTCTCCCAGTACCTCTCGCCCGAAGTGATCGAAGCGCTGAGCAAGAATCCTGAGCTCTTGAAGCTCGGTGGAGAGGAGAGGACGATCAGCGTATTCTTCTCGGACATAGAGGGTTTTACGAGGCTTTCCGAGTCCCTGAGCCCCGAGCGGCTGGCTCTGTTCATGAACCGCTACCTGTCCATTCTGAGCGAATGCATCCTCGACGAAGGGGGTACCCTGGACAAGTACGTGGGCGACGCTGTGGTCGCCTTCTGGAACGCCCCCTTGAGCCAGGAGGATCACGCGGACAGGGCGCTGCGCTCGGCGCTCCGATGCCAGAACGCCTTGGACGCTGCTGTGCCGGAGTTCGAATCCCTGGGTTTTCCCCTGCCGCGGACCCGTATTGGAATTCATACCGGAACGGCGATCGTCGGAAACATGGGCTCCCAGTGGCGCTTCAATTACACGGCCCTGGGAGATGTGGTCAACACCGCCAGCAGGCTGGAGGAGGCCAATAAAATCGTCGGAACCAGGCTCCTGGTCTCTGGCGATACGGTGGCTCAATCCCGTAGTTCCGGCGAGTTCTCCTTCAGGCGGCTGGGCGAGGTTTTGCTCCAGGGCAAGAGCAGACCGGTGGAGGTTTGGGAAGCGAGGTTTTTCCAAGCCGCCGAGGGACTCGCCTGGAGCCCAAGCTCCGGCCCCAGTTTTGGACCCGGCGCCGAGGCCGCTGCCGGATCGGAAAGCGGATCGGTAAACCCTGGTGTGCCGGCCTGGGAAGGGCTCAAGGATTGCAGGGGCTAGGGCGCTCTTTTCGGCTACTCAGGCGAGACAGCGTACAGAGGGCTGTGGAGTCCTAGAAAAAGGACAGGACCGCCAGACTCAGTCCCGACGCCATGAGCAGCAGATCTGCGGGCCTAAGCCGGGGGAGGATGATCCGCCGCCCGGGCGAATATGCCCGGGCTTCCATGGCCTCGGCAGTTCTCAGGCTGTTTTTGACGGAAGAAAAGAGCAGGGCTTGGAGCAGGGCAAGTCCCGAAAAAAGACGCCTTTTCCCTGCCCTGAAGCCCCGGCATTCCGCGGCTTCCCTTATTCGTCTGTAGCTTTCGAACGTCCGGGGGACGAAGACCAGGGAGAGGGAGAGCATCATGCCGGGATCGGCGGCCAGCGATGCTGGGCGCTCCTGGGTGGGGGTCTTTCGGGGCCTTGGGCAATCCCCATTGTTATTCTCCAACCCCGCCGCTCCGGCGCGCCGCAGCAATCCGCAGACAAACCTGTACGCGGCGCTCAAATAGTCGCCCAGCTCGCTAACCCTCGTGCTGGCGTAGAATAGCCGGGCTGCGGCGAAGATAGTCCCCAACCGCAGGGCGTAGAGCGACGAAGGGCCTAGGCTTTCGACCGCGAAGCACCTGCCGTTCCCGGGAAACAGGCCCCGGGCGAGGGCGCTGAACGCCAAAAGGATGAAGAGCCCCCGCCCGGCGGCGGCGCCGTCCTTCAGGCCCAGGCCTGCCTGGACGCCGAGGCCCAGAATGAGCGCGAAGAGTATGCTCCCAGGAAGAAAGCCCAGCCGCATTACCGCAATGCCGAGGCAGACCAGAAAAACCGCCTTTGAAAGGGCGCCCAGCCGCGGCAGGGGGCCGACGAGCTGTTGGAGGGCGAAGGGGTTCACCATCGCTTCTTTTCGCCCTGCGCCGGGGTGGGGAGGACCCAGGGGAAATGTCCTTCGAAGGGGCAGGCCAGGCCGTGGCTGGCGAATACAGCCGGTTCTGCTTCCTCGGGCCTGCCGTCGAAGCAGAGCCGCCCCGCGTCGAGAATCAAAAGGCGGTCGGCCAGGTGGAGGATCTTTTCCATCTCATGGGTCAGAACGAGTATGGTGATGCCCCGGGCATTGAGCGTTCGGCATATCTTGGCGATTTCCATTACCGATTCCATGTCCAGGTTGGCGAAGGGCTCGTCCAGGATAAGGCATTCCGGCTCCATCGCCAGGACGCCTGCGATAGCCAGCCTTCTGCGTTCGCCGCCGGAGAGTGTTTCGGGTCTCCGGTTTTCTTTTCCGGTAAGGTTGGCCCAGTCCAGGGCTTTTCGCGCCCGTCGCTGGATTTCTTCCGGCCCGAGGCCCAGGTTGACTGGCCCGAAGGCCACGTCTTCGGCGACGCTCTGGCCGAGGATCTGGGCGTCGCTGTCTTGGAATACGAAGCCGACGGCTTTTCGGAGCTCCCGGCGGCGGGTTTTCGCATTTTTTCCGCGAAAAAATACGCTCCCCTCGCTGGGCTGGGAGAGTCCGGCCAAATGCCGGGCCAGGAGGGTTTTGCCCGAGCCGTTGCGGCCCGAGAGGACGATAAATTCTCCGTCCTGAAGCCTGAGGTCGATGCCGGCCAGGCCTTCACCGCCGTCGGGGAAGCGGTGCCTCAGACCTTGGAGAAGGAAGAGCTCAGCCATGGGGGGCGCCTGGGGGCATGGAGAGGATGCCCGCCCTGAGTTTGGGGGCCAGGAGGGTCGCCAGGAGGCTTTTTACAAGATCCCCGGGAATGAAGGGCAAGAGCCCCGCTGCCAGCGTCCGCTCCCAGTTTGAATCCAGAACAGCCTTGAGTCGGAGCAGTCCAAGACCGTAGACCGGCAGCAGGCCGGCGAGGCAGGCTAAAAATAACAGAAGCCGCCTGTCCCTGGCTCTTGCACCGATCAGCCCCGCGATAAAGCTGCAGGGGATGTAGCCGGCAAGGTAGCCTCCAGTCGGTCCCAGAAAACTGGCCGGTCCTCCTGTTCCTCCCGAGAATACCGGAAGTCCGATAAGGCCCAAGAGCAGGTAGAGAAGGGTTGAAAGGCTAGCCCACCAAGGACCGAGTACCAGGGCCGCCAGGAGCATGAACATGGTTTGGAGCACAATGGGTACCGGCGAAACGGGCAGGGGGATGGCGATAAAAGCACCCACAGCCATGAGGGCCGCAAAAAGGCAGGAGAGGACAGGGTATGCCAGGTTTTTGGCGCTTTTATCCATGGGACGAAACCCTACACCGGCGGGGCCGGAGCGTCAAGGCAAGCTCCCTTGAGCCCGGGGTTGCGGCCGTGCTAGCCTTCTCATTAATGGCGGAATCATTGATTAAAGTCCTCCTGCTCAGCCTCATGGCGCCGGAAGACAGCAAAGCCAGCCCCCTGGGAGCTGCCTGCGCCGCCGCCGGCCTGGTCAATGCCGGCCTACTGCGCAGCGATGAACTGCTTATTCTCTCTCCCACCACCGACAGCCCCATCCCCGCAATCCTAGACAGAATCCTGGACGAGAACCCCCTTCTCGTCGGTTTTTCACTCTACTGCTGGAACTCGGCCCCCTCCCTTGAACTCGCCCGGGAGCTGAAAAACCGCCGCCCCGGCCTTTTGCTCGTCGCAGGAGGCCCCGATGCCGAAGCTTTAGCGGAAAAAGGCAGCTGCGATGCCTTCGATGCCGTTTTTCTGGGAGAGGCTGAGTTCAGCTTCGCCCGGTGGTATGCTCAAACCTTGCGCACAGGCGCGGCAGCCCCCAAAGCCGGCAACCTTAGCGCCGGTTTTTCCCGGAACCCTGTTTTCATTCGCCCCGAACCAGGTTCGACAGGGGAACTGCCTTCTCCCTGGCTTTTGGGCATCCTCGCTCCCGCGCCAGCGAGCGCCCTGCCCTGGGAGCTCAGCCGAGGCTGCCCCTACCGCTGTTCTTACTGCTACGAGGGCAGGGCGAGCAGCCTCGTACGCCATCTTCCCCAAGCCAGGATCGAAGCAGAGCTGGAGCTCTTCATCAAGGCGGGCGTCGCCGAAATTTTCGTGCTGGACCCTACCTTCAACATAGACAGAAAGAGGACGCTCCATATCCTGAAGACCCTCGCTTCCCGTGCTCCTGACATTGGATGGAATTTCGAGCTGAGGGCCGAACTATTGGATCCGGCCCAGGCTGAGGCCTTCACTAGGCTTTCCTGCTTTGTCCAGATAGGACTGCAGAGCTCCAGCCCCGAGGTTTTAGCCCTCAACGAACGCAGTTTCGATGCACAGAAATTCTCCGCCGGATTGAAGCTCCTGAACAGGAAAGGGGTTGTTTTCGGCCTGGACCTAATCTACGGCCTGCCGGGCGACACGCTGGAGGGCTTTAAAAAGAGCCTCGATTTCGCTCTTTCTTTTGATCCCAACCACCTGGACGTATTTCCTCTGGCGGTGCTTCCGGGGACAAGTCTCAAACGCAGAAGCGCCGAATTCGGCCTCGACTACGATACCAAAGCCCCCTATCTTTTGCACAGCCATCCCGGTTTTTCCGCGGAGGATATGAAAGCCGCCGATAGGCTTGCGGCATCATTGAACTGCTTCTATACCCGGGGAAGAGCCGTGCCCTGGTTCTCCGCCCTGCTCCGGGCGCTCAGGCTTTCTCCTTCGGCTTTTCTCGAAGCTTTTTGCCCGCCTAAGGGCTGGGAAACCCTGGGACACAGCCAGATCGAAGCGCTGCAGTGCTCCTATGTGGAGAAGGTTTTTATGGCGAGGGGAAAGTCCGAGCTTTTACCTGCCGCCCTGGACCTGATCCGCTTCAATGGTGCCTGGTCCAGGGCGCTCGCCGAGAGGACGCGCAGCGTCCTGAAGCTTTCCTACTCCCTTAAGGATGTTGAAGGACCGGATATGCTTTCGCTGGCGGCCTTCGCGGCGCGGAGACCGAAAAATCCCTGTGCGGCCGAAATACTTCCCGGAAAAGAAGCTCCCCTCGCCAGGCTTTTCAAGGCTAGGCGGTCGTAAAACCTGGACTGAATCCTAGGCCGGGACAGTCCTGGGCAGGCTCATTCCCAGTCCAGCAGCCTTCTCTGGCCTTCCAGGGCACGCAGTTCGGTGAGATCCTGACTGACCTCCAGGGTTCCCCGATAGTTGCCTTGGGCGTCGTAGAGGGCGTAATACTCGATCAGGATAAAGCGACTCCCCATTTCTATCCAAAAGCGGGCCTTGGACTTTTCCTTGTTCTTGAAGGCTGCAAGGATCTTGTTGACCACGTCCACGGATTTCTGGGGATGGCAGTTCTGGACGCTCCGCCCGATCACCGCAGGACTGCGGGGAAAAATCCGGTGGGGGGCGTCGGAGTAATAGAGCACCCGGTCGTTCTCGTCCACCACGCTGATGTCCACCGGCATGGTCTTGAGGGCAAGGTCCAAAACCTGCAGGGAAATTCGTCCCGTGGCGAGTTCCAGCAGTTCTTCTGCCCCAGCCGCCTGAGGAGCTTTCTTCGTGTCGCCCGGTTTGCCGGCATTCAAGGCCCCAAAATTCATCTGGGATGCCAGAACCAGGCCTGCGTCGTAGAGGGAATCGGGTTTGACCCAGGCGAATCCTATGGCGTCCTCGCCAAGGCGGATCTCGGCCCAGTCCTTTTCCGAGAGCCGTCTGGCGGATTCGGGAATCAGAATGTGCTCTTCCATGAAAATCATCTTTCTGATCGCCGAAGCCAGGGCCTTGGCGATCTTCAAAAAGGCCTTGGGCGATTCCTTCAAGGCCTTCCTGGCCTCGCCGAACCGGCCGCGGATCTCGTCGTGCTTTCCCCACATTACCCTGGAAGGACCGGTGAAGTTGTCCTTTTCCAGGTAGGGGAAGAGTTGGTTTTCCTTTCTGGTGTAATGGACAATGATCTGGGCCAGGTCCTCGAGGGCCGAAGACGCCGGTTCGGCGCTGCCAATGCCCCAGGCCCAGGAGCGGGCGGCCGCCACCAGGGTTGAAGCCTTTTTCCGGGCCTGCTTGTTTTCCTCGATCATCGTGTAGATGGGGTGCCCGGGCAGCTCCTTAGGCTTTTTCCCCAGGGAAAGGGACTGCTGGAATACCTGGACATGAACCTCGCAGAGTCGCTGCACTTCCTCCACCGGCATGCCGCCGTCTATGAGGGATTGTTCCATGGCCGCCACTTCCGCAGCGCTCACCCCTTTTATGAGGGCGGCGAATTCCTTTTTTAGCTCGCTCGCGGGTTCTCCGTCGTGCAATCTGGCAATTATTTTCTTGAGTTCCACCTGCCGTGCCGGATCGATAATTGTCGTGTCAGCCATGAAAACCTCCTTGACTCATTTCAGTGATTGCAGAATGCCGTCCGCAGCCCGCAGCCCCGATGCCCAGGCTGAGGTGATGCCCCGGCTGGTGCCGGCCCCGTCTCCGATCAGGTATAGATTGTCAGCCGCCCTGAAGTGTCCGTCGGCGAAGGCTGGCCGGTTGGCGTAAAGCTTGATTTCGGGGTAGTACATTATAGTGCTGGGGTGCAGAAGTCCCGGGACGATAGTGTCCAGCAGCTTCATGGCGTTCCAGACCGAGTTCAGTATCTTGCCTGGGGCCGAGAGGGCTATGTCGCCGGGGGTGCAGGAAGGCAGGGTGGGCTCGAAGTCGTAGAGATCCCCGGTAAAGGATTCGGCGAAGGAACGCTTGCCCAGCCTAAAATCCCCCACCCGCTGCATGATGGGCCTCCCGCCGCCCAGCAGCGCCGCCTGCATGCCCAGCATCCGCGCATAGGACTGGCCTGAAGCCAGGGGGGCGGTGAGGGTGACTGTCTTGAGAATGGCAAAATTGGTAAGCCCGTTCTCCGGCCGGGACGATGACCAGGCGTGGCCGTTCACCGAGTACCAGAGCCCCGATTCATCGTCGCCGTATTTTTCCTGAACCACGTAGGCAGACCGGGAATTGGTGCAGAAAGTCCGGGTCTTTTTGGGAAAGTAGAATTTGGGATCGTAATAGTCGCGAACAATGGGATAGCGCTCTTCCTTGGTCTCGATCCGCAGGCCGATATCCACCACGTTATCCCTGTAGGGGATGCCCGCTTTGTTCATCAACCCCTGAAGAAAGGCAAAGCCGCCTCTTCCGGGAGCCACGATCAGCTGCTTATAGAGGATTTCCCGCTTGTCGGTTCGTGCCGCCTTGCGTTCCAGATCGAAATCCAAGGCCTTTTCGCCCAGGGCGATTTCGACGCCCAGGGAGCGGAGTTCTCCGATCAGCTTTTTGATCAGCTCCAGCCCGCCGTCGGTGCCTAGGTGGGACTGACGGATTTCCAGGAGCTTGACGCCCAACTTTTCGGCCCTGTGGGCATAGCGGGCTACATTCGTTTTTTCCAAGATGGAAGGCTTTAGGAAATCCTCAACTCTCTGAAGATAGCCTGCTGCCTGCTCCTGCTCCCAGCAGCTTTCCGGAAAGCCAATGGGCCAGGTGAAGTTCATTTTGCAGTCGTTCCGCAAGCCGCCGGAGGAAACCTCGCTCTTGTCGATCATGACTATGGAGAGTCCTGGTTTTTTTTCCAGAAGCCCGAAGGCGGCGCCCAAGCCTGCCGGCCCGGTGCCGATTATCAGCACATCTATTCTATTCATTATGCCTTGCACACTTCCTTAGGTTGAACATCGACGCTGCAATCATACCGTTTTAGCACGATTTTCGCCAGCTATCCCCGGCTTATCAGGTAGAGCCAGACCATCCTCGAGCAGTTTCGCATCGTCCCGACCGAGGCGAGTATGACGAAGGCCGCGCAGCTGCCTGGCTCCATCGTAAAGAGATCGTGATATCCCAGGCGAGGAATGCCCAGGAAACGGCCTACCAGATAGGGTGCTGCGAAGAGGAGAGCTATTCTCAGCACGACGCCGGCGGCCGTTCTGCCCAGGGTAAAGAGATGCACGATTTTCTGTCTTCCGAGTTCCCGTTTTTCCAGTACATTCCGTGCCCATGACCGCGCAATGGCTGTCTGCATGAGGAGGCTGACAAGATATACCAACAAGCTGATGCCCAGGATCACCAGCACCCGATTTATGGCGAAAAGCCGAGGGCTCGATCCTGTAAAGAGCAGGCTCTCCGCCGCCGAGGTGAGCAAGGGTAGGACAAGGTTAGACTGGATTATGCCTCCCTGGGCCGATAGTATGGCTATGCCGGCATTGCGCTCCGGCCATATCACTACCCGGGATGAAAAGCCTTCCACCGAGCCGCCCTGATACACTCTCCTGTCGCTGCCGGAATTTTCCACCCTCCATCCGAAGCCTGTACTGCCCTCGGGTATGAGGGGCTGGTACAGCTTGGCTACCCGGGCGGGCGGAAGGCTGGCTATGCCCTTGCTGGGTGGAGCTGTGATATATGAAAGAAACCTGGCCACATCCTCCGCGGTGCTGACAATGCCATCGGCGGGGGCGGCGATGACCGGAACCCTGGAATCGTAGGGAAAGGCCAGACCGAAAAAGAGACCCGAGCCAATCGCTATTCCCTGCAAGGAGGCGGGGGCGGCGGTGGTGCCGTGCATGCCCAGGGGAATCAGCAGCCTCGATTCGAGCAGTCTGGGAAAGCTCTGGCCTTCGACATTCTCCATAATCGTGCCCAAAAGACGATAGGCGAGCCTGCTGCGGGGGGCTCCTTCGGTCGTAAACCGGGTTAGAAGGAATAACTCCGGATCCAGCTCCCCCGCCTCCATGCCCGAAATCCTGGAGCGGAAGGCTTCTAGGTCTCGTTCGCTGAGATCGACCGCATGGGAGGCAACCTGGAGAATAGTGACGGGATTTTCTTCGGTACCAGCCCCGTTTTCCTTAATGCCCACAATATCCCTCAGGCTCCTGGGCTTGGACATGTCCAGGTCGGGAAGGTGCTTTCGGATGTCATCGTCCAGAGAGAGACTCCCCTTGAGGCTGAGGGAATAAAGCAGGGCGCCGGAGAGTATTTCGGAGCTGGGTCCCAGGTACATGGGAGAGTCCCTGGCGATGGGGTTGCCCGCCCCATCTTTGCCGAAAGATCCCTGGTAGATGATCTTGCCGTTCCTGCAGACGGCCACAGAAAAGCCTGAGTTAGCCTGCCGTCGCCGCTCAGTGCCGAAGAGGTTCTCGAAGTCAGTGTAGCGTTCAGGATCCATGTCGGGCAGATAGATCATCGCCGCTACGGTAGCGGCGATGACAATCCAGGGAATAAGTTTTCTGAACCAGCGCATCGCCTGTCAGTATAGCAGGGACTGAAGTCTAGAGC
>JAEZSM010000198.1 GCA_023421875.1 Spirochaetota bacterium
AATCGGCGGGCGACCTGGCCCTCGCCATTCCGCTGTACGAGCGGCTGGTCAAAACCCAGCCCGATCTCCTGGTCGAGGGCAACAGCCTGCACTACCAGGCGCTTTTACGCCTGGTCCGCAGCGACGCGGGACCGGAGCGGAAGATCGAGTACTATCGCGATTTGATCATTAGGTTTCCCGAGGCGGAGGATATTGGAGCATCTCATTTTCTGCTGGCAAAGGAGTACGAAAAAACAGGACAATGGAGGGAGGCGATGAATTCCTACGCCGCCTACCTCCCCTATTTCGGAACTCCTATCCCCGGCTTTCCCGAGGCGTTGTCATACGCGCGGCAGCTCTTGGAATTCAACGCCAGCTCCAAGGATTGGACCTACGAAAGCCTGGACGCACTCGTCGAAGAAATCCGAAAGGCCCTCACCCTGGGCTCGGCCAGACAGCTGCGGCGTTATGCTTCGAAGGCCGGCTTCTTCGCGATTTCCTGGTACCAAGACAGCGGCATGGATGCCAACAGCAAGGTAGCCTTCGATCTGGGCCAGTTCATGCAGGGCAGAAGGATCTACGCATCCCCTGCGGTACACCCCATGTCAGGTCCCTACGAAGCATACCTGCGCACCTGGGGCTGGACGGGCCGCATCAACGTCTGGTATCTCTATTTCAGAAAAATTAATTTTCCGGCTGACCCCGCAGTCCACGGGCGTTGGGAGTGGGCTGGCATCTATTTCGGGGAAAGAATGCAATGAAGTTTTCTTCCATAGTCTCAACCCTGTCTCTGGCAGCCCTGCTGCATCTAGCCGCCGCAAGCGCCGCTGCGTACGATCCCGACGATCCGCCGCGCGGGGCTTCGCCCTATGCCTGGGACTCGACTGCCGAGACTCAAAACGACGGGATGGGAGGCTGGGATTCGCCTTCGGCCGATGAAAACCTTGCGACAGCCGGCTGGGACGCAGACAGTTCCGGGTATTCCTCCGGCGATGCTGTGATCGCCCCGTCGGGAGAAGATCCCTCCCCGCTCGAAGAAGAGCCCGCCCTGCCTGACTACACTGGCCCACAGGACGAACCTGAAATTACCGAGATCCCCGGGGTCGGCGAGGAAGCGCCCGAGACGGTTTTGCCCTCGCCAGCAGCCGAAGAGGCCTCTACAGACGAGCCGGCCGGAAAGGTCGAGTCTCCTGAGGATTTTACGCCTATCGTCATAAACCCTCTGATGTCGGCGGGAATCTTTGTCGACGGGCTGGAATACGATATCGAAATGCCCTGGGGGCACCAGGAATTCGAAGAGCTGCGGGAGTTCTATCTGAGCGCTGGGGGCAAAAAGTGGCTCAAGACGGTTATGCAGCGCTCCCTGCCCTACCTGGCGTTTGTGGAAGAAAAAATACATGAGCTCGAACTGCCCAGGGAATTGCTCTATCTCCCAATCATAGAGTCGGAATACTCGCCCTACGCGGTGTCCCGCAGCGGGGCTACGGGCATCTGGCAGTTCATGCGCAACTCTATCGATGGTTACGGCCTTACTATCAACGAGTGGAAGGACGATCGAAGAGACTTTATGCGGAGCACCACCGGCGCGCTGTCTAAACTAAGGGACAACTACAAAGCCCTAGGTGACTGGTCACTCGCCATAGCAGCCTACAACGCAGGACTAGGCGCGGTGGGCAGGGCGGTGCGCAACGCCAAGGGCGATTCTATCGACTTCTGGCACCTCTACGAAAGCAAAAAACTGCCAAAAGAATCCCTGGCCTACGTGCCTAAATTCCTGGCGGTCGCGTCGATTCTTCGTTTTCCCGAGCTCCACGGCGTTGAATACAGCTGGGGGGACACACTGTCCTGGGAGGCCATAGAACTGGACCGGCAGGTCGATATCGGCCTGGTGGCCGAAAAAACCGGCATCGATCTGGACCTTTTAAAGCGAGGCAATGCCGAGCTCAACTACAACATCACGCCGCCGGGGAAGGGCCAGGTGCTGAAAGTTCCCTCCGAAAGCGCCGAAGCGGTGAAGAAGTTGCTGGCCGACACTTCCGCGCCCCTGTTCCGCTACGATATCTACACAGTCAAGTCGGGGGACACGTTGAGCGTCATAGCCAAGCGTTACTCTACGCCTTTGAGCATCGTAATCGACGCCAATCCCGGCATAAAGCCCGATAGAATCAAGATCGGGCAACGCCTTATAATCCCCCACCTGAGCGCCGCCAAGGTTCTTGCATCTTCAGATTCGAGGACCAACGTCGTTTTCGATTCGTATTATACGATAAAAAAGGGCGATACCCTTGGAAAGATATCGAGCCTCTATAGCATAAACCCGATAGTGCTGGCCGACGCCAACAATATCGGGCTCAACAGCATTCTTAGAATCGGCCAACGCTTAAAAGTACCTAAGCGTTGAATTTATTTTAAATTCAGCCAACACTCAACTGAGCGCCAAAGTTGCAAACACCTTAGCGTCGCCCAAAATATTGGCGAGTTGCGCGCTCTCGTTGGGCTGGTGGGCGGTCTCGTTCATCCTGGCCCAGACCACGCAGTCGAATCCCGCGTTGCGCAAATAGGCCCCGACGGTGCCGCCGCCGATGCCAATAGGTTTGGCCTCGACGCCGTAGACTTCCTTGACCGCCTTCTGGAGGGCCTTGACCACCGGGGCATCGGCGGCGGTGGCCTTGGATTCATTGCTCTGGACAATCTCGAAGCCCACCGTGACCCCGTGCTCCGCCTCGACCAGGGCAGCCACCTTCTTTAGTTCATCCAGGACCTTTGCCACGGGGTAAACCGGCAGAATCCTCATATCCAGATAGAAGACATCCTCCCCGGGAATCGTGTTCACGTTGGGGACGTTGGCTTCTTTTTTGGTGGGATTGATGGTCGTGCGATCAGGCTCGAAGAGAGCATTGCGGGCGGTAAAGACCGTATTCTCCAGATTGTGTATCCGCACCGCTAGGTCGCTGGCGGCCAGGAAGGCGTTTACCCCCTTGTCGGGAGAAGCGGCGTGGGTCTGCAATCCTTTAGTACGCACCTTGAGCCAGCAGATATTCTTTTCGGCCACCTCGATCTCGGTACCCTCGGCGTTGCCCCCGTCGGGGATGAGAATGATATCTTCCTTATTAAAGAGAGAATAATTGTTTATGAGGTGCTGGATTCCGAACTTGGAGCCCACCTCCTCGTCGGCCACGAAGAGCAGCTTTATGGTGCGCTCGGGCACGATACCCTGCTTTACGAAGGCCAAGGCCGCGAACACCGAAGCCACGAGGCCTTGCTGGTTATCTTCGACTCCCCTGCCCACCACGGCACCGTCCTTGACGATCACCTTCCAAGGGTCGCTCTGCCAGAGCGACCGCTCGCCCTCGGGCACAACGTCCAGGTGGGACATGATCCAGAGTCTGGATTTGTCGTTCTTGCCTTTGATAGTTGCCACAAGGTTGGGCCTAAGACCTGAGACGACCCTGTCGTCCTTGGCATCCATGCGAACGATGTCTGAAATGCCGTGAGCCTTGAGCCACATTTCCAAGGCCAGGGCCTTGTCCAGCTCGCCCTGTCCGCCGGACTCCGGCGCCAGCGCCGGTATGGAAGTCAGGAGCGTTTCCAGCTCTACGACACCGTCGCTGCTCTTTTCGATGTAGGAAAAAACCTTTTCTTTCACGTTATGCTCCTTGCCGTATTTTTATTGCAAAAGCCTCTATTCAAATTCATTTTACTGACAATACCAGCGCTGGGCGCTCAGCCACGGCTATAGGCCTTCCAGCTAGTGGTTATGAGAGAGTCCAGGTCCGAATACTGGGCTTTCCAGCCTAAAAGTTCCCGGGCCTTGCTACTGGAGGCAACCAGGCTGGCAGGGTCGCCGGGGCGGCGCTCGACGATGTCGGCGGGAATCGTCTTGCCGGATATCCTGCGGGCCGCTTCCAGGATTTCCAGCACCGAAAGCCCCGATTCCGAGCCCAGGTTGACGGTGAGGCTCCTTTGCTGCTTGAGCACGTAGTTCAAAGCGAGCAGGTGGCCCTGGGCGAGGTCGCTTACATGGACGTAATCTCGAATGCCCGAACCATCCCTGGTGGGATAGTCAGTGCCGAAGACCTGCATTTTTGGCCGGATGCCCGCCGCCACCTCCATGATCACCGGGATGAGGTTGGCCGGGTTTTTCTCAAGCCCATGCACCCTGCCAGCAGGATCATAGCCGGCGGCATTGAAATAGCGCAGGGCGGCGAATTTGAGCCCTTTGAGCTTTTCATACCAGGCCAGAAAACGCTCTATTTCGAGCTTGGTAAAGCCGTAAAAGTTCTCCGGCTCCTTGGGATGCTCCTCGTCCACCGGGAGGTAGGCAGGCTCTCCGTAAACCGCTGCTGACGAGGAGAATACCAGGGCTTCAATGCCCGCCTCGCAGGCCGCGTTCAATATATTGATGGTGCCGGCTATGTTCTGGGTAGCGTACTTCTGGGGGACAATCATCGATTCCCCTGCAGCCTTGGCCGCCGCCAGGTGAACCACGGCCTTGTAGCCGCCCCGCTTCATAAGCCCTTCGAGCCAGGGGTAGTCCAGGATATCGCCCTGAAAGAAGCCGTACTCGGGAAAAAGGTTGTCTTTGCGACCGGTGGAGAGGTTGTCCGCCACATCGACCGATAATCCGGAATCAGCAAAAAGCCGGGCTACATGGCTGCCAATATAGCCAGCCCCGCCAATGATAAGAACTTTCATGGTTTTTATGATAGCAAGATTTTTGCCCGACGCATAGGCGATTCATGCCGCACGCACCTGGAGACAAAAAAAGCCACCCGGTTTGGGTGGCTCTGCCGCCGATCAGAATTGAACTGATGACACATGGATTTTCAGTCCATTGCTCTACCAACTGAGCTACAGCGGCGAATGAGGAGGATTGTTACAGCCCAGGCCCATTTTTGTCAATACCTAGGCTTAGAGAGTGAGGAAATAGATATTTATATATTGCGAAAATTAAGATGGCAGGCTATT
Organism: Spirochaetota bacterium; assembly: GCA_023421875.1. Taxonomy (GTDB): domain Bacteria; phylum Spirochaetota; class Spirochaetia; order Treponematales; family Rectinemataceae; genus UBA2256. The sequence goes on from JAEZSM010000198.1 coordinate 4,948, forward strand.
ATTGCCAAAGTTACTAAAGTACCCTTTCCGGGAAAGGAATGGAGATTACGTCTTGATCCGCAAAACCCTGTGGCTCCTGCCGCTTGCCATAGTCATACTCCTGTTCCATTCCTGCGAAAGCCAGCCCGACGTGCCCCTTGTCGTAGCCGAAGTCGTGCCCACAACAACCACAACCACGGTGAGAACCCCAGTGATGGTCGTCTCCCAGGCTCCCACCACTACCACAACAACGCTGGCGCCGGCACCCAAACCCATACTTCCTTCTATCTCCGAGCCCGAGTACCGAAACCTGTTCGCATCGGTGAACAATTCGTATAAAGAGGCGATTTTTTACGAGCTGGAAGGACTGCTGCCCGAAGGCTTTGTCGTAGCCTCGGCGCAGTTCCAGGATGCCAGGGCAAACTTCGAAACCCAGGTGTGGCGCTGGCCTTACAATGGCGAGGCAGCGTATCCCTTCGCCCAGGATCTGCGTGCCGTTGGCCGCAATTTAGACGCATTGCTCGCCAAGGGACTTCCCCTGCGCTCCGAGGCCGAAAAAGCCAAGGTCCAGAGCCTGGCCGACACGGCCAAGGCTGAAGATCTTGCACTGGCGACCTACGGGCGAAACGCCAAAGCCCTGGATGAATTCGAGCTCGGCAAAACGCTCCACACCAAGGCTCAGTACCGTGCTTCAATCGCGGCTTTTAGAAAGGCAAAGCTGCTCTACGCCTCGGCCACTGCGCTGGCTGCGGCTGAAGCGCAGAAAACCAGGCTGGAAGAAAGCGGATTCGCCAAATACTCGCCCTACGACATCATAGAAGCCGAGCGCCTCATGGCCGAAGATGAGAGCCTCTACGAACTGGGCAATGACGATTCGATTGCCAGAGGAACCGAGCTTCTAGCAAGAGCCCGGCAATACTACGCCAATGCCTATAGCTGGGGCCTGGAGTGCGACGCCGCAGAAGCTCGGGACAAAGCCCTCCTGGCCAAGCGCAGAGCCGATTCCCTGGCCGCCCGGGACAATGCCGCCGAGGAGTATGAGCTGGCTTCCTCCTTCCTCGAGCAGGGCGATGAAAACCGCGGCGCTTCCGAATTCTCTGGGGCAGCAGATCAGTTCCGCCAGGCTGAGGCAAGCTTCGAGAATGCCTATCGCAGAGCTGCGCAGGCCCAGTGCGAGGCCAGGGCAGCCCAGGAACTGGCCAAGCGGGGTGTAGAATACCTGCGTGCCGCCTATGCGGCCGCCGAGCTCGAGCCCGATCCCTCCTTTATGGAAGCCGAACTCTTCGTTGGACTGGCCGATCTTGCCCTGGACGACTATTCCTTCGCCCTCGCCACGTTCGATTACCTCGAAGCCCTTACACAGCTTGAAATATCCCAGGCCGCCCTACAGTCGGCCATTGAAGACCGGCAGGCGGCAGCCCAGGCCGAAGCGGAGCGCCGGGCGGCGGAAAAAGCCGCCGCCGAGCAGGCTGCAACCCAGGACCTGACTGCTAAAAATGCCGAACTAGAAGCCCTCCGGGCCGAAAAGGCCGATGCCGAGCGCAGGCTCGCCGAAGCACTGGCCGGTCAGGGCAGCGATGCCCAGGCCGAAGCCGAACGCTTGAGCGCCGAGCGGGCGGCGCTGGAAAAAGCCGCCGCCAATGCCAAGGCCGAAGCCGACAGGCTGGCTGCCGAGCGCGCCGCGGCAGAACAGGCAGCAGCCGTCGCCGCTCAAGCCGCCGCGGAAGCCAAGGCAGAATCGGAACGCCTGGCAGCAGAGCGCGCCGCGGCTGAGCAAGCCGCCCGGGACAAGGCCTCAGCCTCAGCTGCGGCTCGGGAACGCGCCGCGGCCGAGCAGGCCGCCCAAACTTCGGCCGAGACTGCGGCCGACCTAGCCGCCCGCGAAGCGGCTCGCCTTGCCGCCGAGGCCGAGGCTGCGGCACAAGCCAAAGCTGACGCCGACGCCGCGGCGAAGGCCCAGAACGCCGCCGCGCGGGCCGCCGCCCAAGCCTCAGCCGAGACCGCCGCCCAAGAAGCGGCCCGCGCGGCCGCCCTCACCGCCCTTACCCAGGCCCAGGCCCGCTACGACTGGGCCACCGAAGCCAACGCCGAGAACAATTACCCCGATGCCTACGCAGCCGGCGCCGCCCATCTTAGCCAGGCCAGCCAGGCCTACGAAGCCGCCGACTACCAGGAAGCCCTCGCCCAAGCCCAAGCCGCCCTGGCAGCCATGGCAGGCATCGCCGAATTTGCCCCCTTCCCTGCCGGCTACATCGTCGACCTTCTGCCCGAACGCAAAAACATCGACAGCCTCACCTTCATAGCCGCCCAAAGCTATGTCTATAACGACCCCCTCAAGTGGGGCATCCTCTACCAGACCAACAAAGCCCTGCTCAAAGACCCCGGCAACCCCGACCTCCTCCTCTCGGGCCAGACCATACTCATTCCCAGCCTCAGGGGCGAGAATCGCAGCGGTGTTTGGGATCCTAAAAAAACCTACGGAAAATTCGACAAAGGCTTTATCTCAGAAGACGAAAAACAGGCAGCCGAGACTGCCCAAAAAGAGGGCCTAGAAGCCAAAGCCGCCTCCCGCGCCAACGCCCAGACCGCCCTGGATAAAGGCCAGAACGCCTACGACAAAGCCCTTGCCCGCAACGCT
>JAEZSM010000238.1 GCA_023421875.1 Spirochaetota bacterium
GTGTGGATCAGACGATACGCTGAGACGCAGGAGCAGGCCTTCGGTTCCTTGTGCGGCAGTAAAGCTTTTAGAGGGATCGATGATCTGGAGATCAGCCTCCCTCATGGTTCCCATTCTTGGCGCTGCAATGAGGAATGCTAAAATGCCCAGAGAGGCTAGGCTTACGAGAAATGAAGTTACCAGGGAAAAACCCCGCAGAAGCTTGGAGGGGAACTTTGCCTTGAACTTTTCCAGAGGAAGGGAGAGCGCGAGAAAGCCGAGCGGCAAGAGCCCCATAAGTATGAGAATTCTGAACAGCCAGGTTTTGTCCCAGAGATACAGCCCCCGGGCACCCTGGAGAGAGTAATGGTAGATATTCATTGCCGCACAGAAAACCAGAGCGAACAATGCCCAGGCCAGGGCGCGTCGCCTGGCCCAGGCTATACCGTTTCCGTTACGAAAAACTGCCATATTATATACAATAACTCATTCTGGAGAAAAATAAAAGTTTTGTTCTACGGTTTGCTTAAAACCGGCAGGTCGGTATACCTGCCTGAATTGTTCCAGAACGTCATGCCTTGATTGGCTCCCTCCCTAACTCCCTGGATCTCCAGCTCCACATAGCGTGGTCCGTAGTAGCTTCTATCGTAGCTCACGTCGAGATAAAAGGCTTGGACGTAAGGGCGGACAAGCATCTGCCCGCGGGAGAGCGCCAGGTTCCGAAGGCTGCCGATCTTGTAGATCCGGTACGGCCTGAGCTCAGCGGGAGCCTGGGCCATAAAATTCTGCTCGAAATGGGAAGGATAGAACATGGGGCAGACCACATCGGCATAGGTGGCGAGCATTTCAACATCCTGCCCGGTTCGGGTTCCCGATCTGTACCAGCCGTTGGCGCCGTAGATATCTACGCTTATGGGCGCGTCTATGCTTTGCCGCGCAAAACGCAGGAAGGATTCCAGGGCAGCGTCGGGGCTCATGCCTGATTTCTGGGCCGGGTATCGAGCCTGATCGAGGTTTTCACCGTCGGTGGGGAAGCGGATATAATCGAACTGGACTTCGTCAAAACCGCGCTTTAGGACTTCCTGGGCGATTTCCACGTTGTAGCGCCAGACCTCGGCGGAGTAGGGGTCGACCCAATACTCGCCCATGAGCTGGCCGTCTTTTCTCGTACCGCGCCAGGGAGCTCCTGTGCCTGCGTCACGAACAGCCAGGCGGCTGTTTTTTGCCTTGTACAGGCTTTCGTCCTTGAAAACGACAATGCGGGCTATGAGATAAATGCCTTTTTCCCTGGCTTGGGTGGCGAACTCCTCGATATCCAGCCTGTCTCCCACCACGCCCAGTTCCTGTAGCATCGCTGACTGGGGAGTAAATCTTAGTCGGCCGTAATCGTCCTTCATGTCTACGACGAGGCTGTCGAGTCCCTTTTCCTGTATGAGGGCGAAGTATTTTTCCCTGCTGGCTCTGTTGGTCACAAACCCGGTTTGAAGATAGAGACCGTCTCTTTTATCTGCGAGGCTGCGGCGCTCCCTGGCTGCCTGGGCCTCCTGCAATCTCGCCCTGGCTGAAGCGGAAAGCCCTGCCGTCCCGGACGATAGGCTCGGCAGCGTTTCGTAGAAGCGCCAGAGTTCGCTCAAGCTTATGGGGACCATCCCCGCCCCGAAAGCCGCCTCTGCCGTTCCAACAGCCGCGCCGGCCGCCCCAAAAGCCCTTACGGGGCTGGAGAAAGCCGATTCGAGATCGGGCAGCAGGATAATACAACTCGGTTTTTCTCCGCAGAAAGCTTCTAAAAGCCCACCAGCCTCTATAAGAATGGCGGACAAATCACCGTCCGAAACGGGCGCGGCGACGGGATTGGAGACGGTGGCGCCGGCCGAAGTAGTGGCGCCAGTATGCTTGGCCATGGCTGAATCAGGTTTTGGATTAAGGTAAAAACGCATCGGGGTTGAACCGACCAAGGCCATGAGCCCTTCGCTTCCAGCGGCGCCCAGCGATTCGATGTTCCCAAAGTCGGAGCCGTCGCTCCATTGTTCTATAAAAGTCCTCGAGTCGGGATTCCACTCGTAGAGTCTCCCCAGAAAACTCAAGGCCGCGTAGAGAGTCCACGCGTCGCCGGACACAGATGGCGGCTGGCCAAGGGGAGAAAGGGATGGCGCACTGGTACGGGGAATGAGGGCAAAGCTCGAAATCTCTTCGCCGTTAGCTCCAGCGGCTTTGGGCAGCCCGCCGGAAACGCTCGTCCATCCCTGGCCGTTCCCGGGGTCCTTTACAAAAAGACCTTTGATCGAATGGGCGATCCAAACCGCATGAAGGGCCGATCCAGGCCAGGGGCCGAAACCTACAGCCTTGGTACCGGGTATGGTCGAAGGCGTGCCTATGTCCTTCCATTGCCTGCCGCCGTCTTCGCTGTACCAGACTCCAGTATTGGTGCAAATGGCTAGTCTGCCTTCCCTGGCTGGATCGACGGCCAGGGACTTGATTGTCTCGATTTCCCGAACCGGGCTGAACTGGCCGTCTTGGAATTCTAAAATTGTCTTATAGGGTAATCCCGAGGAACGGTTTTCGAAACTGAGCAGATCGGGGCTGAAAAACAAGCCTCCGGAACCGTAGAAATACCAGCCTTCCCGGGCAGGAACGATTGAAGTCACCGAACCGCCTTGCCAGAGCTGCTCCACCTTGCCCGAACTACGGCCGATAGCGATCCTGTACAAGCCATCTTCGGCGCCTGCCAACACATCCCGGGTGGAGTTCTGAGCGAAGCTGGGTATTAGGGAAAAGAGCAGTGCGACAATAGCGATAAAAACCCTCTGACCGACAGCGCGGCGTAACAGCTGATGCATGCCGACCATGATAGACGCTCGCGGCGTTTTTGTGAACCTTCGGGGCCGTGCATTTTAGGCCTTGCTTTTTGCCTCTTCCCGCCCTGTTACCGATTGTCCGCAGATTCTTCTTGTCCAGTTCCTGAATCGGGAATATACTTTTCTGTACATTATCCAAAGAATTTTATCCCTATAAGGAGGTCGTATGAAGAAGAAATTAGCAGGATTGGCGGTCGCGTTAATCGCTTTACTGGCCGTAGCCTGCACTACTACTGCGCCCGCGACATTCAAGGCGCCGGAACCCCTGGCGCAGGAAGTGAGCATAACGCTCATGCATACCAACGATATGCATGCCCGCATCGTCGAAAGCAAAACCGAGCTGGGCTACTCCCGGATCGCCACAGCGTTCAAGGAGCAGAAAGCCAAGAATCCCAACACTATTCTCATCGATGCCGGCGACACTTTCCATGGACTGCCCATCGCCAATATCGACAAGGGCGCCATCGTCGTCACCATGATGAACGAAATCGGATACTCCTACATGACGACGGGCAACCACGATTACAACTACGGCATGGACAGGCTTCTCGAACTGGGTAAGGAAGCGAAGTTCAAGATTCTCGCCGCCAATGTTTACAAGGACGGCAAGCGGGTGTTCACTCCCTATGTCATCCAGGATGTCCAGGGAGTCCGTGTCGCCTTCTTCGGCCTGGCTACTCCCGAGACGGCCTACAAGGCAGATCCCAAACTCGTGGCCGGCATCACCTTCTCTGATCCCATTGTCGAAGGCAGGGCTATCGCCAACGAACTGGCAGGCCAGTACGACGTTCTGGTGCTGATATCACATATCGGCACGGACGCCTCTTCGGATCCCACCTCTTTCAAGATTGCCCAGGCTATTCCCGAACTGGATGTAATCCTCGACGGCCACAGCCACACTACCCTTGAAACCTTGACCAAGGAAAACCAGACTTCTGTTCTTATCACCAGCACCGGATCCTATGGCGCCGGTCTGGGCGTTGTGGACCTCGTTGTGGGTACCAACAGGGCTGTCACGGCCAAGAGCGCCCGGACCATCACTGTGGCCAATTCGCCCGAGCTCAAGGGTGACGCAGCCATAACTGCACGGCTGGCCGAGCTGACCAAGACCCAGGACGCTGTACTTTCCCAGAAGGTGGCCAGCACCTCCATAGCCCTGGAAGGCAAGCGCGAAATCGTCCGCACCCAGCAGTCCAATCTCGGCACCCTCATCGCCAATGGCATGCTCTATGTCACCGGGGCCGATATAGCCCTCATGAACGGCGGCGGCATCAGGGACTCCATCCCAGCGGGCGATATTACCCTCAAGCAGGTCTACACGGTCATGCCCTTCGGCAACTATATCCAAACCGGCAAGCTCAAGGGCTCCGAATTGGACGCTGTGCTGGAGAACGGCGTGGGCAAGCTTCCCGCTCCTGATGGAAGATTCCCCCACCTGGCAGGATGGACCTATACCCTGGACGTGGCCAAGCCCGCCGGCGACAGGGTTTCCAACATCATGGTAGGCGGACAGCCGGTGGATCCCAACAAGGAATACACCCTGGCCACCCTCAACTTCCTCTTCAACGGGGGCGACGATTACCGCGTACTGATCGGCAAGAACTCGACGGACTTCCCCTCGGACGCCGAGGTCTTCCAGAAGCACCTACAGGCTCTGGGCTCTGTCACAAACGACAACCTGGTGCTGAAGAAGTAGACCACAGCAGCCTGCAGCAGATAAGCGACTGCGGCGGATAGAAGCAGGGGCGGCCTTTCACGGCCGCCCCTTTTTCGTTATCTTCGTGGCATGGAAGTAGTAGGGTTATTTACCGGCATCGTGGCTGCCTATTTGCTGGGCTCCTTTCCCACGGGCGTACT
>JAEZSM010000250.1 GCA_023421875.1 Spirochaetota bacterium
GTCCAAGGCTTTCTTGGAAAAGCTCCTGGCCGAGCGCCCAGTCGTGGCGGGCAAGCAGTTCCCCGAGGCTGAGCTCAAGGAACTGCTGCGGTTGCTATAGGCAGAAATTTCTATACCGGACGATTCATACCGCCCGCCGCCTCAGCCCTAGTTGCCCGCCATCATGGCGGCGACGTCGTCCTGAGCCGTGCCGATGCCTTTTATGCCGAACTTTTCCACCAGGACGGTCGCGACCGCTGGAGAAAGGAATCCGGGGAGGGTCGGCCCGAGCCTTATGTTCTTGAAACCCAGGTAGAGAAGTGCTAGAAGCACTAGGACGGCTTTCTGCTCGTACCAGGCGATGTCGAAGGACAGAGGCAGCTTGTTCACGTCGTCCAGGCCGAAGATCTCCTTCAGTTTGAGGGCGATGAGGGCCAGGGAATAGGAATCGTTGCACTGGCCCGCGTCCAGCACCCGCGGGATGCCGCCTATGTCGCCCAGATCGAGCTTGTTGTACCGGAACTTGGCGCAGCCGGCGGTGAGGATGACCGCGTCCTTGGGCAGCTCCTGCGCCACGTCGGTGTAGTAGGAGCGGCCGGACTGGCGTCCATCGCAGCCGCCCATGACCACAAAGCGCTTGATAGCCCCTGATTTGACGGCCTCCACCACGGTGTCGGCAAGTGCGAAGACCTGATCGTGGGCAAAGCCCCCGACGATGGTGCCGTTCTCCAGCTCCTCAGGCGGGGGGCAAGTCTTAGCCAGGGCAACGATTGCCGAAAAATCTTTCATCTTACCCGGCTCGCGATCGGCTATGTGGGTGCAACCATCGAAGCCCACCACGCCCGTGGTGAAGACTCTGGCCTTATAGGATTCCCTGGGGGGCACGAGGCAGTTGGAAGTGAAGAGGACAGGGCCGCCGAAGGCTTCAATGTCCTGAGTCTGGGACCACCAAGCGCCGCCATAATTGCCATAGAGGTTGTCGTACTTCTCGAAGAAGGGATAGTAGTGAGCGGGAAGCATCTCGCCATGGGTATACACGTCGATTCCTGTACCCTTGGTCTGTTCAAGAAGGTCATGCAGATCCACAAGGTCGTGACCGGTGATTAGGATGCCAGGCCGGTTGCGCACGCCGGTGCGCACCTTGGTGATCCTAGGACTGCCGTAGGTGCCGGTGTTGGCGGAATCGAGAAGCGCCATGGCATCCACGCCGAATTTTCCTGTCTCCAGCACCAAGGCGGTAAGCTCGTCCAGGCTCTTGGAGTTGTCGGTAAGATCGGCCAAAGCCCTGAGCATGAACTGGAAGACTTCCTTGGACTTCTTGCCGATAACCCAGGCGTGCTCTACATAGGCCGCCATACCTTTAAGACCGTAGAGTACCAGAGACTGGAGGGCGCGCACGTTTTCGTCGGCTATCTCCTTCCAGCCGCCGATGCCGGCCGAGGCTGCTGCACGGATAGCTTCTACGTTGGCGGCGCTCCATGTGGCGGCGCCGGGCAAGCCTCCAGTAACCTTTCCGCCGGCTGCCACGAAGGCGGCGCGCAGGGAATCCCTATGAGCGAGGCCTTCCACGATCCAACCCTCGAAGTCGGAAGGGGAGAAATTGGCATTGGTGATGGTAGCGAAGAGCATCCTATCGACAAAAAAAGCCGCGGCCTCGTCGTAGACGCCCTTCTCGGCAGCCTTGACAGACCAGTATCCAATGCCTTTGCAGACATGAAGGACAAGATCCTGCAAGTCCGATACTTCGGCAGTCTTGCCGCATACACCCTTCGCGACGGCGCAGGCCGTGTTTTTCATTGTTTCCTGACACTGATGGCAGAACATGGATTCTCCTTGAAATTTTATTTATTTCGGCGCCCTAAGGGCGTCATGTACATTGTACACCTTTATTCAGTTACCGCAAGAAAATGCGGTCGCTATATCGGCGATCGTGGAATTCTGCAGGGTATCGACCAGTAGCCGCTTCGCATCCACACAGAGCTTATGAAAAGAACAGGTCCTGGTTTCGCACACTGGCCGTGGGAAAAGGCAGTAATTGGCGGGTAGAGGTCCATCCAGGGCTTCCAAGACCTCCAGGCAAGCCATCTGACTCGCCGGTTTCTTAAGCGAAAAGCCCCCCCCAATACCCCGAGTTGAAGCGATGACACCCTTTGCCGCCAGGCTCTGGAGGATTTTGGCCATATAGCTGGGCGACAAGCCGAGCCTATGGGCCGCGGCACCCGCCGCGATGCTCCCCCCATTGCAGTCCGCTAGCGCCAATGCATGGAGAGCCGCGTTGGTTCTGTCCGAAATGCCGATTATGCGGTCCATAGTTCCTCCTCGCACATAAATCAGATATCATTATCTTTTTTAATGGATTTACGGTTTTTTGTCAAGCGCATTGGCGCGACCAGTGCTCTCGGCTACACTTTCATGTCATTCCATGGCACAATTATCTGCGACGCGACGAGGCGCTCTGAGGAAACTCCATGCTCGTACCATTCATCAATAGACTCCTCCACTGGTTCGTGACCGGCGTCAGCACAACGGTCCTGGCACTCATGATGCTGTCTAAGGGATGTACAATCGACACATTGGGCCTGGTGATGGCCATCGCCTCGCTGTTCATCGTTGCCTTCGAGTTTCCCAGCGGAATTCTCTCCGACATGGTCGGACAAAAGAAAATTTATCTGTTTTCTTTAGTCGTCTCCATCGCCGGCTACACAGCGATTTTACTGACAAACAGCGTTTTCGGGCTCATCGTAGGATTTTCCTTCTACGGTATAGCGCGGGCTTTTTCATCCGGATCAGTGGAAGCCTTGTTCATCAATAATTATATTCAGGTTGAAGGCAAGGAAAATCTGCACAAACTCATCAGCTGGATGAACAGCGGCGAGATACTCGGCCTGGCCACCGGCGCCTTGCTTGGAGGCTTACTACCTATTGTCTGGGCTAGAATCTTCCCCAACAATAATAAGTATAACGGCAATCTGATAATCCAAATATGTGTTCTGCTGATATTATTCGTTTTTACGCTGCTCAGCGTAAATGAATCGAAATACGGAGAAAAGAAAAGAAAGACGTTGGGCGATCACGTACGAGAATCAGCTAAAATTATCATGAACGACCGAAGCATCCTGCTTCTAGTATTGGGAACAATGGCCTGGGGTTTTTGTTTCAACGCGATAGAAGTGTTCTGGCAGCCTAATGTAAAGAATATTTTAGGATCAGATTCCCAGACCTGGATTTTTGGCCTTATAAATAGTGGGTATTTCCTGGCTTCCCTGTTAGGCCTGGGGATAATCAATCTTTTACTGCGCCTGCATACGGTTTCCAAAAACCTTATCCTTGTCGTATCCAGAATGATAATGGGAATTTTTATCATTGTACTGGCACTCAAAAAAAACATCCTTTCATTCACAGACATCTATCTCTTTTTATTCATGATCAATGGGATGATGAATATTCCAGAGAGCACAATGATCAATTCCCTCTTGCCCGACGATAAGAGATCATCACTTCTGTCATTTTCACCCCTCATGCTGCAGTTAGGCGGCATCATTGGATCTGTCCTCTTCAGCAGGC
>JAEZSM010000254.1 GCA_023421875.1 Spirochaetota bacterium
GTCTTGTCCACCGCCCAGACTTCCAGCTGCCTAAAGCTCGAAAGCCTCCAGACCAGTCCTGGCAGGATGAATACGGATACAAAGGCCGCGGTGATCACGATCATGAGCAGATAGAGTATTCCCAACGCCGAACGTCGCTTGACCGTCTTGGCTTTCATGCGCTCTTCCCCTGGGCAAAGCCCTTGCGCTCCATGACTCCCCAGCCCTTGGGTTTTTTCATGGCGCTAAAATAGCCCAATACTCGCCACATGGAAAACACCTGCCGGGGGCCGAAATTTTCCAAAAACGCCAGGGCAAGGAGCTTAAGCGTATCCCGGTAGTTGAAATAGGAAACCTGGCGCTCCGCGATCAGAATCGAAGACATGGAAATCAAGATTCCCAATAAAATCGTGGCGGTAAAGAGCAGCAGGGCAAGCTTGGCGCTGATAAGGCCAAAGATGGCTGCGATGAATACCATGAGGTAGCCCTGGAGTTCGAAGAGGGGGCCTATCATTTCGAAAATGAGAAAATAGGGCATGGCCACGAGTCCCATGGTTCCGAAAGCCGGGTTGAAGAGCAGCTTTCTATGGAAGAACATTATGTCGATAAGCCCCCGGTGCCATCTGTCACGCTGTCGCTTCAGGATCTTTATGCTCTCGGGCACCTCGGTCCAGCAGTTGGCGTTATAGGCATAGCCGATGCGGAATTTTTGCTTTTTCTCCCTCATCAGCCGGGCTATCCGTACCACCAATTCCATGTCCTCGCCCACGGTGCCCTTGCCGTAGCGTTCCTGGGCGCTCATGTAACCGCCCACTGCTATTACCCGCTCGCGCCGGAACAGGCCGAAGGCTCCCGAAATAATGAGTAGGGAGTTGAGCTGGGCCCAGCCCAGGCGGCCGCACATAAAGGCCCGTAAGTACTCGATGGTCTGGAGGGCGGCCAGCCTGTTCTTGGGCAGGGAAATGCGGTCCAGGTAGCCCCGGTCCACGTCGCAGCCGTTTATGGGGAAAATATTACCGCCCATGGCCGGGGTTTCCACCCCGTGGTCTAGGGTGAGGGCGGCTACCTTCAACAGCGCGTCAGGTTCAAGGAGAGAATCGGCGTCGATGCCGCAAAAGTATTCTTTATGCGCAATATTGATGCCCGCGTTAAGGGAATCGGCCTTGCCGCCGTTCACCTTGTCCACCACCACTAGGCGGGGCAAGAGGGGATTGCGGTAAATGCCCAGCACGGGGCTGGTTTTCAAGCGCTCGGTATAGCTTTGATCTGTTCGGCGAAGCTTGAAATACTCCACCAGGGTCCTGAGGGTTCCGTCTTTAGAGCCGTCGTTGACGATCACCAGCTCATAGTCGTCATACTTGAGGTTGAGCAGTGAATTGGCGCTCTGAATAATCGTCTTTTCCTCATTGAAGGCCGGGGCGATTATAGACACCGAGGGCAGCATCCGGGGCTTGAAGAGCATTTTCATGGTCTTGAGATTCCACAGTCTGGTCTCTGTTCTTACCATGACCCAGGAGAGCGCTAACAGCACCAGGTAGCCCAGGTTGACTATTATGGAATACCAGGCGAAATCGGAGTTGAAATCCACAACGAAGGTCTGGAGCTGGTCGATAAAGGGAGCCTTGAGCAGTATATCCCAGTATCTGAGCAGGTACAAAAAGGGAAAGAAAAGAATGGCCACCGCCAGGATGATATAAAGGCTGCGGATCATTTTTACATCTTTCTTTTCTTCCCTGGAAACCGTGGGAGGCGTAAGGCGAGTCAGGGCGCAACGCTCGAGGAGCCTATCGGGAAGATAGCGCCGGCACTCTGTCTCCACCACAGTATTATGCGCAGCCTCCTGGCACAGAATATCCAAAAGCTTCGTTTCTACGCCTTCATCCTTGTTGAGCTTGAGGAATTCCAATATTTCCGAAGCCTTGCCCAAGGACAAAAGCGTACGAATGAGCCGTTCGGCCGCCGGGGCTCCGGCACTGGTAAGCCTGACGATAAAGTATTCGATTCTCCCGGCCAGGACTTCTGCAAGGCGGCGCTGCACGGCCTCGTTCTTCGTGGACTCGAAGACTAGTACAACTGCTGGAATCAGGCGCGAGTGGGCTTCAAGAATTCTTACAAGCCCCTCCTGGGCGGCTGGTCCAGAAGAGGGATGGGCCAGTTACCCGAGCAGTGCGTCAACATTGACCTGGCTGTTCGCGTTGCCCAGGGAGCGGATCGCGATATTCCTGATCAGGCTTTCCTTGCTTTCCAGAAAAGCCAGGTCGTTGAGGATTTCCGGGTGGAAGGTTTCGAGATTTTCGGCGGCCTTGGTGAGTATCCGCCTGTAATTGGCCACCAAAAACTCTTTTTCCGCGCCGGCCGAAGCTGTCTCGCCGTCTCGATGCGGAACTTCGCCGTGTTCGATGGCCGCCAGAACTTCGGGAGCCCCCTTAAGCAATGCGGCGAGATACCCTCTAAGGTCCCCGCAGATAATTTTTCCAGCCATATCGACGAAAAGCTCAACCAGCTCGAATTCCCTGCGTTCAGCATAGGCTTGTAAAGGAAAAAGAGCTTCCTTGCCGAATGAGGCGATGAGCATGTTCACCTTGTCCCTGTACCAGCGTTTGGCGCCTACAAGGCTTTCGGCGAGGGCCGGCAGGGATCGGGAGTCCCCTACGTCGGCTAGGGCATTGGCTATAAACAGCTTGGTGGGGGCGTCCTTTTCCACCGCCAGCGCCTGTTCGAGGCTCGTTCTCGCCTCTTCGTCTGCAAGGATGCCCAGCCCAAGGGCGGCATGTTTCCTTCTATAAATGAAAGGGCTTTTAATCTTGCGCAGAAGCTTGGTTCTTTCCCGTTGGATTTCCTCGTTCTGGAGCAGTTTTTCCCGCTCTTCCTTTGGTAACTCTATTGATTGGGCTAGCTTGAGATAGAGGTCGAAAAACCTCCTGGCAATCTTGCGTTTTTTGGATTTTTCGGCTTTGAAGATGCTGGCCAGGTTGGCGTAGCCTGTTTGCCGCCCCTCCTCGTCCAGGGCGAGGCTGGTCTTGTTGGCCAGGACCCTGAGCACGATGATAATATCCAGCCACACTAAAAAGGCGGCGAATAGGAGAATATACTCGACATCCAGCTTCATCTAAGCCCGCCGCCAGAGGTCATGTTGCGCACGATACCCAAAAGCTC